>DASUWY010000064.1 GCA_036378175.1 Thermoleophilaceae bacterium | reverse complement strand
TGCTACTCTCCTCGTCATGCCAACGAAGACATCGATCCCACATCCGCTTCCAGACCCGCTCGTGGAGGTGATCGCGGAGCGCTTCCGCGTGCTCGGCGAGCCGATGCGAATCCGCCTGCTCGACCGTCTGCGCGACGGCGCGGCCACCGTGCAGGAGCTGCAGGACGCCACCGGCGCGTCGCAGCAGAACGTGTCCAAGCACCTCGGCGTGCTCCTGCGTGCCGGCATAGTCGGCCGCACGAAAGAGGGCAACTACGCCCGTTACTCGATCGCCGACGAGACGGTGTTCCTGCTCTGCGAGGAGGTCTGCGGGGGACTGCGCCGGCAGCTGACGGAGCTCGACTCGCTGCTCAAGGGAGGCGTGCCCGCATGACCTGGCCGCTCGAGCGTGTTCTGTTTGCGACGGCCGGCACCGTGACGCTCGTGAGCGCGCTGCTCGCGGCTCTCGTGTCGCCCTGGTTCCTTCTTCTCACCGCCTTCGTCGGCGTCAACCAGTGGCTGTACGTGGTCGCGGGGGCGTGTCCGGCGTCGCTCGTGCTCTCGCGCGTGTTCGGACTTCGGTCGGTGAGCTGCCGATGACTCAGGTCGGACCAATCGGGCGGCTCGGCCACTGGACCGCCACGCACTTCCGCGTCGTCCTTGCAGCCTGGCTCGTGGTGGCCGTGGGCCTCGGCTTCTTCGCCCCCCGCGTGGAGAACGCGCTCTCGGGCGCCGGCTGGGAGGCGAGCGGCTCGCAGTCCGTGCAGGCGCGCACGCAGATCGACAAGAACTTCGCCGGGCTCTCGAGCTATGGGCTGATGACCGTCGTGCATTCGCCCACGCAGACGGTCAGGGACCCGGCCTTCCAGCGCACCATCGCAAGCGCCGAGCGCGTCCTTCGCGCGGACTCCGCCTTGAAGATCGTGGTGCCGCCGCGGCCCGGCCTCTCGATCTCACCCGACGGGCACACCGCCGTGATCCAGGCGGGCGCCGCGCGCAACTCAAACGAGATGGTGCGCGCCGCCGACGCACTCAAGGGTCCGCTGGCCAAGACCGGCTCGGCTGGCGTGAGCGTGAACCTCACGGGCGCGTCCGGCATGTGGTCGGACTTCAACCAGGCGAACCGGTCCGCGATGATGAAGTCCGAGGTGATCTCGTGGCCGGTGACCATGGGGATCCTCGTCCTGGCCTTCGGCTCGCTGGTGGCCGCCGGGCTGCCGCTGATGCTCACGATCCTCGGCCTCATGGCCGCGGCGGGCACGCTCTACCTCGGCACGCAACTGCTCGACATCTCGATCTGGGCGATGAACTTCGCGCTGATGTTCGCGCTCGCGCTCGGCATCGACTACGCGCTGTTCGTGGTGATGCGCTTCCGCGGTGCGTTCTTCGGCAGCCGCATGAGCGCCGAGGAGGCCACCGCGGTGACGATGGACACCGCCGGCAAGGCGGTGCTGTTCAGCGGGATCACCGTGCTCATCTCGCTCAGCGCGGTGATGCTCGTCCCGAGCCCCGCGTTCCGCTCGATGAGCCTCGGGATCATGCTGGCGGTGATCTTCGTGCTGGCAGCCACGCTCACGCTGCTGCCGGCCGTGCTGGCGAAGCTCGGGCCGAGGGTGGACAAGCTCTCGCTGCCCTGGGTGCACTCCGGCGAGCACCGCTCGGCGCGCTTCGCCGCCTGGGGCGAGCGGCTGTGGCGCAACCCGGTGCCGTACGCGGTGGGCGCGGTGGTGGCGCTGCTCGCGCTGGCGCTGCCGGTGCTCGGCCTGCGCCCCGGCATGCCCTCGATCAAGGTCGTGCCGGGCGGCGACCACTCGCGCCAGGGCTACAACCAGGTGCAGGCGGCGTTCGGCCCGGGCGCCACCGGCCCGCTGCAGATCGTGGCACCGGCCGCGCAGTCGCGGCAGGTGGCCGCCGTCGCGCGGCGCGATCCCGGCATCGCGCGGGTGATGCCGCCGGAGCGCGGTGCTGGCGGACTCGCGCTGCTGCAGGCCGTGCCCAAGCAGGACCCCTCTTCCAAAGCCGTGGGCGCGACCATTGACCGACTGCGGGGCGAACTCCCGCAGGGCGCGCTCGTCGGGGGAGCGGTTGCCGAGAACCACGACCTGGAGCAGGCGCTGTCCGCCAAGACGCCGCTCGTGATAGGCGTGGTGCTGGGCCTCGGCTTCCTGCTCCTCTTGTTCGCGCTGCAGGCGCCGCTGATCGCGGCGGTGGGCGTGCTCACCAACCTGCTGGCCACCGGCGCGGCGTTCGGCGTGGCGCGCTTCGTCTTCCAGGGCGGCGCGCTGCACTCGCTGCTCGGCTTCCAGCCGCAGGGCTTCCTCGACGCTTGGGGACCCGTGTTCTTCTTCGCGATGATCTTCGCAATCTCGATGGACTACACGGTGTTCCTGCTCAGCTCGGCGAAGGAGCACTGGGACCACTCGCGCGGCGACGCCCGCGAGGCGATGGTGGGCGGCATGGCGCACTCCGGCCGCGTGATCTTCGCGGCGGCCGCGGTGATGGTCGCGGTGTTCTTCACCTTCGCCCTCTCGGGGCCCCTGCCGCCGAAGGAGATGGGCGTGATCCTCGGGGTGGCGGTGCTGCTCGACGCGCTGCTCGTGAGGCTTCTGCTCGTGCCGGTGATGCTGCGGTTGCTCGGCCGCTGGGCGTGGTGGGTGCCGCGCTGGGTGGGCCGCGTGCTGCCGGACGTGCGGTTCGGACACGCCTAGTCCGCTCGCGACAGCTTGACCCGGGTGCTCCGCTGGGCGTAGCGTTGCCCCGGAGGCTCGTGAATGGTCAAGAAGTTGGTCCTCCTCGCGGTTCTGGTGTGTGCCTCGGCTCCGGCCGCGCAGGCATCATCGGCGCGGGTGACGGGCGGAGCGCTGCGCTACGTCGCCGGCCGGGGCGAGACCAATGTCGTTGACGTGACGAAGAGCCGCGGCGTGCTGCACGTGACCGACCCGGGCGCGGCCATCAGCGCCAACCAGGGCTGCACCCGAGTCGGCCCGCACTACGCCACCTGTCGCGCCGCCGGCGTGAGCTCGGTGTTCGTCGACGCCGGTGATGGCAATGACTCGGTGGCGCTCGACGGCATGCTGCTGCCGCTGACGGCGCAGGGCGGCGAGGGCAACGACCGGCTGGTGGGCGGCGGTGGTGCCGACAGCCTCGACGGCGGTCCGGGCGACGACACGCTCCAAGGCGCGGGCGGCAACGACCGGCTCAGCGGCGGCGACGGCAACGACACGCTCGATGGCGGTGCCGGCGATGACGTCCTCGCGGGCGGCGCGGGCGGCGACACCCTTGGCGGACAGGACGGCAACGACGTGCTCGACGGCGGGCTGGGCTTCGACACGCTCGATGGCGGCCCCGGGGACGACACGCTGCTCGGCGGACCCGACTCAGACCAACTCACCGGCGGCCCCGGCTCCGACCAGTTCGTGGGCGGGCCGGGCGACGACCTTCTGTTCGCCGCCGACGGGCAGCTCGACACGCTCGACTGCGGCGACGGCAACGACCGCGGCGTATTCGACCCGTTCGACATGACCGATTCGAGCTGCGAGCTGCTGCCGCTGCTCCCGATGACCCGCAGCATCGGCGGCGTTCACGTTCACGGAGGCGGTCGCATCGCCCGCCCGCGCGGGGTGCGCCCGTACATCCTCGTGCGTCTGCCCGCGGGTGGCACGATCACGATCCGCGCCCACTTCTTGCTGCGCGCCCGCAATCACCGCACAGTCGGCTCGTTCGACCGGACGATCCAAACCAACCGCTGGGAGACGATCCGTGGAGTCCGCATCCCACGCTCAGCCCGCTCCGTCGCAGTCAACAGCCAGATCTGACAGGCGGTGGTCGCGGCACAAGCGCCACGCGATCGGCGCGGGCACCGTGCTCACGATCCTCGGGATCGCCATCACGCTCGTTTTCAACACGCTCGGCGTGCGAGACACGGCCAAACAGCAGACCGAGACGAAGCGCGCCACCCAGCTCGCGCTGTTCACGCAGCTCGACCAGGAGCTCAACGCCTCGGTTCGTGACCTCGAGCTCACCGTCAACGGGCGCCTCACCTCACACCAGCGCAACGTTCTCAACCGCGCCTACGACAACCTCAACTACATGGCGTGGCTGTTCAACCACGACTACCTCACGCTCGCGGGATCGAAGGCGCTCGTGTTCTCCCGCCTCTGCGAGGGCTACCGCGACGCCGTCTACTCGGGCGACCAGCGCAGCATGAGCGAGGTGAAGAAGACCGTGGGGCGCGATCCCTACTGCACCGGCAAGACCGCTAAGCCGCCCGCCGGCTAGCCGCGCGGCTGTGGCGCTTGGCGGCTATCGCCTCGGCGTCCGCCACCTCGAGGAGCTCCGGGCCATCGGTGCCGTCCTGCGGGAACACGGCGAGTCCGACGCTGGCGCTCAGGGCCGAGATGCCGGTGGTCACGCTCGCCACTGCGGCGGCCACGCGGTCGGCCAGCCGCTCGCCGCCCGCGCGATCGGTCTCCGGCGCGAGCACGTTGAACTCGTCGCCGCCCACGCGCGCGACCGTGTCCTGCTCGCGCAGAGTCGAGCCGATCGCATGCGCCACCTCGCACAGCAGCTCGTCGCCCGCGTTGTGGCCGAAGCGGTCGTTCACGCCCTTGAAGCCGTCGAGGTCGAGTGCGATCACGGCGAAGCTGTGCTGCTGCCGGGCGTGGCGCGCCACCTCGTAGCGCAGCCGCTCGCCGAACGCGCGGCGGTTCGCAACGCCCGTGAGCGGGTCGCGCATCGCGGTGGCGCGCAGCGCGCGGCGCTCGCGCTCGAAGCCGTCCTGCAGCACCTTCACCACCGCCACGCTGCCGCCCACCACCACGAGGATCAGGATGAGCGGCGGAGCGCTGCCGCGGGCTGCCGCTATCCCCGCGATCGTGACCGCGCACGCGGGCAGCGCCGCGCGTGCCGGGCTCGGCGACCAGGCGGCGGCGATGAGGACGAGAGGAAGCGACAGCCAGAAGCCCTCGCCACCCCCCGCGATCGTCACGAGCAGGGCCGAGCAGACACAGGCGGCCACCCCGCGGATGAAAGGGCTCCGCGCCACTGAGCCCCAGTCTGGCGGCGGGGTCGGACGAACGACCTAGTAGTGGCGGAGCACCTGCGGCCAGACCTGCGCGAGCGAGCCGCGCAGGGTGCAGCGCGCCACGGGCGCATCGGCCTCCTCGTTGTCCACGGGCATGCGGACCCGGGCCACCACCCGGTAGTCGGCGCCGCAGAAGCTGGCCTCCGCGCGCGTGAAGTTCACCACCACCGCGCGGCGGCCGCTCAGGCGCGGGCGCCAGTAGCGCATCGTCACGTGCCCGCTCGCCACGGGAGGAAGGCCGCGGCCGAAGATGAAGAGCGCGCCCGCCTCGCCGTAGTTCTCGGCGAGCACGACATCGGCACCGCGCGACGCGCCCTCCACGGTGCGCGCGAGCTGCGGCCAGCCGAGCTCGTCCGCGTAGTCCGAGCGCGCGTCCATCAGGTGCCACTTCTCGGCCGTCCTCACCGGCAGCACCGGCAGGCCGAGCGGCAGGAGCACGACGAGCAGCAGCACGAACGCGGTGCCGGCAATGCGCAGCCGCCGTGCCGTGGCCCAGCCGTCGAGCGGCAGCGCTCCCACCGACAGCGCGAACAGCATCACCGGCAGGGCGTAGTACGACTTGCCGCCGAGGACGAAGTAGGCGAGCACCACGCCAACGACCATCCACCCGAACGGGCGCAGCGCGCGGTCCCGGATCAGCATGCGCACTCCGGCCACGGCCACCGGGAACGACACGAGCCCGGTGAGCAGGATCACGTTGCCGATGTACGCGGGCCGCGACTCGTCCGTCGCACTCGACGGCGGGTTGACGAAGAAGCGCACGCTCGCCCAGTTGTGGTCGAGCTGCCAGAGCAGGTTGGGGATCATCAGCACGAACGCGACCGCCGCCGCGGTGAGAACGCCTCGCGGCTCGAGCGCGTCGCGCCGGAACACGAGGAACGCGACGAACAGCAGCGCCACCACCACCGCCAGCGTGTACTTCGTCTCGAGCCCGACGCCGATCGCCGCGCCCAGCGCCACCCAGCTGCCGCGACCGAGCGCGATGCGCAGCGCGAAGAGCAGCACGGCCATCGTCATGAGCTGGTCGAACGACACGGGCTGGAACAACCCGTTGGTGGCCACGAGCACGGGGGAGAAGCCCACGAGCACCGCGGCGAACACCTGGGCCCGGCGTCCGCCACCGAGCTCGCGCGCGATCAGGGCCGCGAGGACCACCACCACCGCGCCAGCGAGGATCGCCAGCACGCGCAGCCCGTAGAGCGAGTGGCCGAACAGCAGCCGGTCGAACGACGCGAGCAGCGCGGTGAGCGGCGGGAAGTCCACGTAGCCGTCCTGCACGTGGTGCCCGGCAACGGCGTAGTACAGCTCGTCGCGCTGCCAGCCGTAGCGTCCGGCGAACGCGAGATTGAGAGCCGTCTTCGCCAGCGCCACGAGCAGCACGGGCTTGAGCGCGAGTCCCCTCACGCCAGGGCAGGGTAGTGGCCTAGATGCCGCTCGGCATCGGTGCGTCGAGCTGGGGCGTGGCTCGCTCGAGCGCCTCCCAGCCGCTGTCGCGCCGCCGCTCCTCCTGTTCCGCCCTGCCGCCGCCGCGCAGGCCGAACAGGCGCTTGGCGAGGAGGAGATAGATCACCACGGCGATGTTGATGATCAGCGTGATGATCTTGAGCACCGACAGTCGCTGCGTGATCTCGTAGACCTCCAGCGGGAGCAGGACCGTGGTGGCGATGAAGGTGAGGTACTCGGCCCAGCGCTTCTGGAACCAGAGGCCCACCGCCTCGGCGCCCTCGAGCACGGCGTACGCCGCCACCACGAAGCCGAGCTTGGTGAGCGTGCCCGAGTTGAGCGAGAGCAGATGGTGGATGTCGTAGACGATGCCGTGCCTGCTCGTGGTGCGCGGACCGCCGAGGCCGCTCTGGAGATCGGCGAGCGCCTTGAACACGGGCTCCCGCAGGCGCTGGGCGTTTGCCGCGACGAAGAAGATCACCACCGCGAGCGCCGCCAGGATCACGAAGTGAAACGCGCGATCGATCGCGATCAGCCGCAGCACGATCTTGTCGCGCAGCGCCTTGCCGCGCAGCGGCAGGTCGATCTCCCTGCGCGCGGGCGCGTTCTCCCGCGTGGGATGGGCGGGCGGCTCCAGCGGCAGCCAGCTGTCGCAGCGCAGGCAGCGGTACCAGCGAAGCTCGCCGGGGCCCTCGCGCGCGAAGAGCCCGTCCTCCGGGCGCAGGCGAGCGGCATCCGTGCCGATGAGCTCGTGCCCGGCCAGGCCGCAGACGATCAGCTCATAGTGAAACTTCGGCCGAAACCGGGCGGGCTTCTCAGTTCCGGGAGGAGCGGCTATTCGTCGACCTTATCCCGCTTCGGCCCCTCGTAGTACTCGGCCTCCTCGTCCTGAGGTCCGCGCGGCTCACTGGTGCTCGTGGCGCCGGGCGGCGGTGTCTCGCCGGGGCCGCGCGGGTCCTCGCGCTTGTCGTAGGGGTCGGGCCATTCCGTCTCGTCCGGCTCATCCGCGGGATTGTTGAGCGCATGATGCGGGTCCGGGTCTTGCGAGCGGTCGCCAGGATTGTTTTCCTCGATCATGATCCGGGCGATACCCGGCGGCTGAGCGGCGAAACCAATGAGCGAAAGCTTTGAGACCGAGCGCGGCACGTGGGAACCGGACCCGATCTTCGGCCCGGTGCTCGACTCCGCGCGCCTCGAGCGGACCGTCCGGCCGCGCGACATAGCGGCGGCGGGCGGGCTCACTGAGGCCGAGGTGGCGGAGCTGGTCACGGCCTTCGGCCTGCCGGCCCCGCAGCCGGACGATCCCTTCTTCACCCCGCAGGAGGCGGACGCCATCGTCGCGCTCGCGCGCCTGCGTGACGTCTGGCCGCGCGAGGTCTACCTGCAGGCCGCGCGCGTGTACGGGCACGCGCTGTCGGAGATCGCCGAGAACGAGGTCCACCTCTTCCGTTACGACGTCGAGCGGAAGATCCTCGAGGAGGCGGGCAACTCGGAGCACGCGATCCCGCGCGTGCGCGAGGCGCTCGAGCAGCTTCTGCCGCTGGCCGATCCGATGCTCGTGGCGGTACACCGCCGCTGGGTCGAGCACCAGCTCGCGCAGGCCGCCGTGAACGAGGCGGAACTGCGCTCGCCAGGGTTGCCGCTGCCGGGTGCCCAGGAGGTGTCCTTCCTCTTCTGCGACCTCAAGGACTTCACCGCGTACGCCGACACGCGCGGCGACGCCGCCGCCATCGACGCGATCGAGCGCTTTAGCCAGATCGTGCACGAGCAGCAGGCGGGCGGCCGCATCGTTAAGGGGATCGGCGACGCGTACATGCTCGTCTTCGGACGCCCGGAGGCGGCCGTGGCGGCGGGTGCGCGCATCGTGGAGAGGGCGCGGGATGTGGGCCCGCCCTTCGTCCATGCGAGCGTGCACCACGGCGTGGCGATCTACCGCGACGGCGACTACTTCGGGCGAGCCGTGAACCTCGCCGCTCGCCTGCTCGCGGTGTCGGACGGGAACGAGCTAGTGGCCACGCAGGATGTGGTGGAGGCCACGGGCGGCGCCCACACCTGGACGCCGCGCGGTGCCGTGACGGTGCGCGGGATGAGCGAGCCCGTGGAGGTGTTCACGCTCGACGGCCGCCCCGGCTGAGCCGGCTCCGGCACCGGTGCCGCAGCCGGTTGCTTTCAGTGGAACTCACGGATACGAACGCGCACTAAGCGCCGATGTGAGTCCACCCGACGCTGCCTAGCTTGCTGGTTACCGCACCGCACAACTGAGGGAGAACTCCCGTGATCCGGCTTGCCAACATAGCCGTCCGCCGCCCCAAGACCACGCTCATAGCGTGGCTTCTTTTCTTCGGGGTCCTCGGGTTCATCGGCACCCGAGTTGAACACCATCTTTCGCCGTCGATCCTCGTCGTGAAGGGCACCGAGTCCTCTCGCGCGCAGGACATCGCACGGAGCCGCTTCGGCAACAGCCAGCTCGTGCCCATCCTGTTGAAGGGCCCGGCCGCGCAGCTCGACAAGCAGGGGCCAGCCCTCGTCAACCAGCTGCGTGCCCGCCATGACACCCGCGTGCTCTCGCCGTGGGACAAGACGGGCGGTACCGAGGCGCTGCGTCCGAAGCCGACGGTGGCGACGATCGTCACCGCGGTCGAACAGTCCGAGAAGACCGTGGCGAACACGATCCAGCCCCAGATCGATCGCACGGTGCGCGCGAACATCCACGCGCCGGTGACGAGCTACGTGACGGGTCAGCCGTCGATCGACCGCGCACTGAGGCACGAGGCGGTGTACACCACGCGCACGGCGGTGCTGATCGCGCTGCCGGTGGTGTTCGTGCTCGTCACGCTCCTCTTCGGGTCGCCCATGCTCGGCGCGCTCGTGGCGGCGTTCTCCGGCACGGTGCTCGCCGCGGGATTCGGCCTCACGGCCCTGGTGGCCCGTGCGATCGACGTGGACCCGGTGGCGCTCGCCGGCGCGGCGGTGCTTGGCTTGGCGCTGAGCAGCGCCTTCGGGCTCCTCATGATCGCCCGCTACCGCGAGGAGGTCGGCGATGCGGCCGCGCTGCGTGACGAGCGGGAGACCGCGACGCGCAGCGCGATCTCCGGGACGGGCCGGACGGTGCTGCTGGCAGGCACGGCGGTGGTGATCACGATGATCATCGCCACGATGCTCTCCACCACCGAGATCCTCAACTCGGTGGGTATCGGGGCGACGATCCTCGCGGGCCTCGCGGCAGTCGCCGCAGTTGGTGTGCTTCCCGCGGTGCTCGTGCTCGGCGGCCACCGGCTCGACAAGTTCAGCTTCGTCGGGCTTGGCGACCGCATCCGCGCGCACCTGCCAAAGCGGGTCCCCGGCGGGATCATCAAGCACCCGGCCGTGGTCGGCATCGCCGCCTTCGCGCTGCTCGCGGTGCTGGCGGCGCCCACGCTCGGGCTCAGCTCCGGTCCGCCGGATCCGAAGATCCTGCCGAAGGACAACACCGCGCGCCAGAACTACGAGACGGTGGCGCGCGAGATGGGGCCCGGCTTCGTGACCCCGTTCGAGGTGATCGTGGTGAAGAAGCAGGGGACGATCACCACCCGGCAGTTCCTCGGAGAGCTCGCCCGCTACCAGAAGGCGATCGCGAAGGATCCCGCCGTGGCTTCCGTGGTGGGACCTGGCGTGATCGTCAGCAATGCGAACCAGCTCCAGGGTGTTCCGCAGGGATTGAACACCGCGGCCAAGACCGCCAAGAAGAGCAAGAAGGATTTGAAGACGCTGATCGCCGGCCTGGGGCAGGCGGGAGGCGGTGTGAACCAGTTGCGTGCGGGCCTGGCGGCAGCCGCGAGCGGCGCCTCGCAGCTGAACAGCGGTTCGGGCCAGGCGGTGTCCGGCTCGGCGCAGCTCCACTCGGGGCTCGAGCAGGCACTCGTGGGTGCCAACCAGCTGAAGGCCGGCTCCGCTGCTGCCGCCGCCGGCGCGAAGGATCTCTCCGGAGGCCTTGGGACCGCCGAGGCGGGCGTGGTCGCGGGCCTGCCCGTGCTCCACAGCATCGCGGGCGGGCTGTCGGCCGCGGCGAATGACGTGAGCAGCCTCGCGAACAGCGCGAAGGCTGTGAACGCGGACGTGAGTTCCGCGGCAGCCGCGCTCGACGCGATGACCACCGGCAAGAGCGACCCGCAGTACCCGGCGGCCGCGGCCGCCGTGGCTCGCGCTCAATCCTCGAGCGCCGCGCTGGCCGCAGGACTGGGCACGGCGGCCACAAACGTGGGTGGCAGCTCCGCCGCCGTTCAGGCGGTCGAGCAGAACCTGATCAAGCTGCGCGGCGGCCTGACGCAGCTCCACGCCGGGGCCCAGCAGCTCGCGAGCGGTAATTCGCAGCTCGCCGGCGGCAACGCGGGCCTGGCAGCGGGCCTCACGCAGCTCGCGGATGGCGCCGGTCAGCTCCAGGCGGGGCTGGCTCAGCTCCACAGCGGAACCGGCCAGCTCGCCAGCGGCCTCTCGGGTGGTTACAGCCAGAGCGCGCCGCTCTCGAGCGGCATGGACACGATCACCAAGGCGGTGATCCACTCGCGGGCGACCATCCCGTCAACGGCCGCGCTCACGCAGCTGAAGCGGCAGTCGCCGCGGCTGTTCGACTCGGGCTACTTCGTCCTCGCCGCACTGCAGGGCGCGCCCGCCGCGTCACGCCAGGCGGCCGGCTTCACGGTGAACGTCGAGCAGGGCGGAGCGGCCGGCAGGATCACGGTCACGCCGAAGTACGGCGTGAACGATCCGCGCACCCAGGCGCTCGGTGACAGGCTCAGCGCCTCGGCGGCAACGTTCGCCAGGGCAACGGGAACCGAGGCCGCGGTGGGCGGCAACGCCGCGTCGCTGATCCAGTACCACGACGTCGCGGCGTCGAAGGTGCCGGCGGTGATCATCGGGATCTCGCTGTTCACCTACCTGCTCCTGCTCACGATCACGCGGTCGATGATCCTCCCGCTCGTGGCGGTGGCGATCAACCTGGCCACCGCGGGCGCGACGTTCGGAGTGCTCACCCTCCTGTTCAACGGCGACAACCCGCCGCTCGGCGGCCCCGGGCTCACGGACCCGGTGACGATCATCTCGATCGTGACGGTGGTGCTCGGTATCTCGCAGGTCTACGAGGTGTTCGTGCTGAGCAGGGCGCGTGAGCGCTACGACGCCGGGCACCCCGCCGACGCGAGCCTGTACGGGCTGAACCACACCTGGGCGATCGTTACCGCCCTCACTGTGCCGATGCTGGCGGCGGCGCTGCTGTTCACACCGTCGCTGCTCACGATCGTGCGCGAGCTGTCCGTCGGAATGCTCGTGGCCGTCCTCATCAACGCGATCGTCGTCAGGCTCTTCCTGATGCCGGCCACGATCGCGATGCTCGGCCGCTTCAACTGGTGGCTGCCGCGGAGACTTTCGCGCTTCGTCCCGCGCGTCCACTTCGGTGATGGCAGGCCGGCCGGCCCGCCCGCCACAACCATTCGCCACAAGCCGAATTGAGGGACCCCATGACCACCGCACCGCACATAGCGAATAGCCCCCCGGGGGAGCACGTGAGGAGCGGCTCGGGCGCCACCACGCTCACCGAGCTGGTGCCGCGCGTGGCCGACACGTACCGCGCGACGGCGCTCCGCTACAAGGACGACGGCGCTTGGATTGACATCTCGTACCGGGCATTCGGCGACGAGGTACGCGAGATCGCCAAGGGCCTCATGGCCCTCGGGATCGAGCGAGGGGATCGCGTGTCGATCCTGTCGAACACTCGTCCCGAGTGGACGCTCGCCGACCTCGGAGCGCTCATGGCCGGCGCCACCGTGGCGCCGATCTACCACACGAACTCGCCCGGCGAGTGCAGGTACGTGCTCGACCACTCCGAGGCGCGCGCTGTGTTTGTGGAAGACCGGGATCAGCTCGCGAAGATCGAGGAGATCCGCGAGGACTGCCCCGCGCTCGAGCACGTGATCCTGCTCGAGGGCAGCGGCCCAGGGTCGCTGTTCGCGCTGCGGCAGGAGGGACGCGCTGTGACCGGCGAGCAACTCGACGAGCGGGTGGCCTCGGTGCATCCGAACGACGTGGCGACCATCGTCTACACGTCGGGCACCACCGGGCCGCCCAAGGGCTGCATGCTCACGCACGCGAACGTGATCGCCACGATGAGCATGTACGAGCAGCAGCTCGACCTGCGCAATGCCGTGGTGTTCATGTTCCTGCCGCTCGCGCACTCGCTCGCGCGCGTGACGCAGATGGTGGCGCTGGACATGGGCGGGACCATCGCCTACTGGGAGCGCGACCCCGCGCGGCTGCTCGCGAACCTCGCCGAGGTGCGGCCGACTCACTTCCCGTCGGTGCCGCGGGTGTTCGAGAAGATCTACACGGCGGCCACCGTGGGGATGGAGGACCAGAAGCGGCTCAAGCGCGCGATCGCCCAGTGGGCGTTCGACACCGGCCGCAAGGCGCGCGCGCTCGAGGAGGCGGGACGCACGCCGAGCGCGCTCTTCCGCCGCCGGCAGCAGCTCGCCGACAAGCTCGTGCTGAGCAAGGTGAAGAACCTCTTCGGCGGTCAGCTCAAGCTGGGGCTCACCGGCGCCGCGCCGATCGCGAAGGAGGTGCTCGAGTTCTTCGAGTCCGCGGGCATTCCCGTGCTCGAGGGCTACGGCATGACGGAGAGCTGCGCGGCCTCCACGCTGAACACGGAGGGCGAGCGCAGGCCCGGCACGGTGGGCAAGCCGCTCCCGGGCACGAAGGTGAGGGTGGCGGAGGACGGCGAGATCCTCATGTGGGGCCCCCACGTGTTCGCCGGCTACTACAAGGACCCGGAGGCCACCAGCGACACGCTCGAGGAGGGCTGGCTGCGCACCGGCGACCTCGGTGAGATCGACGGGGACGGCTTCGTGCTCGTCACCGGTCGGAAGAAGGACATCATCATCACCTCGAGCGGCAAGAACATCACGCCGTCCAACATCGAGAACCAGCTCAAGGAGAACCGCTGGATCTCCGAGGCCGTGGTGGTGGGCGACAACCGGCCGTATCTGGTGGCGCTCGTCTCGCTCGACCCGGAAGAGGCTCCCAAGCTGGCCGAGAAGCTCGGCGTGGATCCCGATCCGGTGAGCATGGCCGCGAACCCGCTCGTGCGCGCCGAGATCCAGGCGGCCGTGGACGAGGTGAACACGCACTTCGCCCGCATCGAGCAGATCAAGAAGTTCACGATCCTGCCTCACGAGCTGTCGCAGGCAGGCGGTGAGCTCACCCCGACGCTCAAGGTCAAGCGGCGCGTGGTGCACGAGCGCTACGCGGACGTGATCGACGAGCTCTACACCGGAGGCCGGGCATCATGAGCGAGCACCTCTCCCCACTCGACGCGACGTTCCTCGAGCTCGAGCAGCACGACGAGACGGCGCACATGCACATCGGGGCCGCGCTCGTGTTCGACCCGCTTCCCGGCGGCGGGGCGCCGTCGCTCGAGGACGGGCTGAAGCAGCTCGCGCCCAGGCTCACGGCGCTGCCGCGCTACCGCCAGCGGCTCAGTGAGCCACACACCGGCGGGCTCACCTGGCCGACGTGGGAGGAGGACCCGAACTTCGACGTCCGCAACCACGTGCACAAGGCGGCGCTACCGGCGCCCGGCGGGGACGACCAGCTACTCGACTGGCTTGGCGACTACTGGTCGCACAGGCTCGACCGCCTGCGGCCCCTGTGGGACGCCGTGCTCCTCGAGGGGCTCGCCGACGGGCGCTGGGCGCTCGTGACGAAGACGCACCACTGCCTCGTGGACGGCGTGGGCTCGCTCGACGTTGGCTACGTGCTGCTCGACGGCTCTCCCGACGGTCAGTGGAGCCCGCCCGAGGCGCCGGAGGCCGTGGTCAGCTCGAACGGCCATCACGCCCTTCTCGGCGCGCCCGCCGCCATCGCTCGCGAAGTGGCCGGCGTGGCGGCGCACCCCGGGCGGCTGCTCGACGCGCTGCGTCGCTCCGTCGCGCTCACCGAGCTGATCGTGCGCGACGAGGTGGTGGCGGCGCCGAAGTCGAGCGTCAACCGGCCGATCGGAACCGAGCGCCGCTTCGAGATCGTGCGCGTGCCGCTCGCGCAGCTCAAGGAGATCAAGGAGGCGCTGGGCGGCACCGTGAACGACGTCGCGCTCACGGCGGTCACCGGCGGCCTGCGCAGCCTGCTGCTCGCACGCGACGAGGAGCCGCCGCGTCAGGGCCTGCGCGCGATGGTGCCGGTGAACATCCGCGACGCCGGCGAGCACCTCGCTCTGGGCAACCGCATCACGTCGCTCTTCGTGCACCTGCCGGTGAGCATCGGCGACTCGCTCGCGCGCTACACCGCAACGCTGCAGGAGGCCGAGTCCCTCAAGCGCGGAACGCAGGCACTCGGCGGCGAGACGCTGCTCGACGTGGCCGCCACGGCGCCGCCGATGATCCACGCGGTGGTGGCGCGCTCGCTGTTCGCGTCGCGGCTCTTCAACATCACCGTGACGAATGTGCCAGGGCCGCCGCAGCCGCTGTACGCGATGGGCGCGCGCCTGCGGGAGATCTTCCCGCTCGTGCCGATCGCGGCCGAGCACGCGGTGGGGATCGCGATCTTCAGCTACGACGGCAACGTCGTGTTCGGGGTGAACGCGGACCGCGACACGGTGCCCGACCTGCAGGTGCTCGTGGACGGGATCGAGGGCACGCTCGATGAGCTGCTCGCGATCTCGCGCACCGGCGCGGTTCTCGCCCGCGCGTGATCGATCTCCACTGCCACCTCCTGCCGGGGATCGACGACGGCGCGGCCGACATGCGGGACGCGCTGGCGATGGCGCGCCAGGGGGAGGAGGACGGGATCGAGCTGGTGTGCGCAACGCCGCACATCAGGCACGACCACGACGTGCGCATCCACGAGCTCCCCGCGCGCGTGGAAGAGGTGAACCGCGAGCTCGAGCGGGCAGGGCTGCGCGTGCGCGCTGCGACCGGTGGCGAGGTGGCGGAGACCGCGCTCCCCGGGCTCGACGACCGCGAGCTGCGCGCGGTGTCGCTCGGTGGCGGGGGGCGGTGGCTGCTGATCGAGCCGGCGCCGGGCCCGCTCGAGGCATCGCTGGTGCGGCACGTGGGGGCGCTTCATTCGCGTGGCTTCTCGTGCGTGATCGCGCATCCGGAGCGCCACCCCGGCGGGCTGTTCGAGGAGCGGCTGATCGATCTCTGCGAGAGCGGCGCCCTGATCCAGCTCACGGCGGACGCGCTGGTGGCCGGCGAGGCCGCGGACTTCCTGCTCGAGCTGGCCGGCCGCGGCCTCGCACACCTGCTGGGGAGCGACGCGCACTCGTCGCGGTTCGGCCGCCCGCTGCGCCTCTCCGAGGGGCTTGCGCGGCTCGAGGGCGTTGAGCGCGTGCGCGGCCACATCCACTGGATCGCGCGGGAAGCTCCGGCCGCCATCGTGCGCGGGGAAGAGGTCCGGCCGCCCTACCCCGCGGGGTGAAGCTGCACGCGCGGAAGCAGTTCCTCGATCACCTCGCGCGAGCCGGTGCCGAGACCGTGGCGCAGGAAGTTGGCGGCGCCGGCGGCCGCGCCCCGCCGCAGCGCCTCCTTCCAGTCGAGTCCCTGAGCCCACGCCGCCGCGAGGCCGCCCATCATGGAGTCGCCGCAGCCCTCGCGCGAGCCGCGCTCGAAGCGCGGCGGCACGAGCTCCCACGCCTGGTCGCCGTCGAGCACGAACGCGGGATCGCCCGCGCGCGTGACCACCACGAGCCCCGCCCCGGCGTCGCGCAGCCGCTCCGCCGCTGCGCGCATCTCGGCCGGCTCGGACACCGGGCCGTACATGTACTCGGCGAGCTCCCAGTCGTTCAGCTTCACGAGATCCGGGGCGCCCTGCAACGCACTGTCCAGGCGCGGGGAAGAGAGGTCCACCAGCACGGGCGTCCCGTTGCTCCGCACGTCGCTGACGAGGTTCGCGTACACCTCAAGAGGGAGGACGTCGCCCGGGGCGGGATTGCAGATCACGAGCACGTCGCTGTCCACGGCCGCTGCCGTGGTGACGGAGAAGAGGTCGTCGAGCTCGTGACGTGACGGCGGGTCGCTCCACGCGGCGGACACGAGCTCGCGCTGGCCGCTGCGGCGGTCCTGCACGTAACAGCCGCTGCGCGATCCGGTGGGCACGAGCCGGCATTCGCCCGGCAGCCGCTCGAGCAGGGGCGCGAGCGTGAGGCCTGTCTCGCCGCCGATGAACCCGCACAGCACAGGCTCGGCGCCCAGCTCGCCCGCCATGCGCGCAACCCACACGCCTTGACCGCCCGCGTGCAGATGCACGTCGTCCTCGCCCTCGTTCCGCCGCTCGATCGTGACCGTGAGCACGGGATGCGGGCCGAAGATCGCTACGCGGGCCATGTCACTCACATACTCCTCGACATCCGGGCCGCTTAGGATCTTTCGTGATGCTCGGGACGGGGAAGCAGGCTGACGCGCTCACCGAGACGTCCACGCGGCGCGGCGCCGAGGTGACCGTCCACAACGTGTCGAAGAGCTACGACAGCCGCATCGTCGCGGTGCGCGAGGCGTCGCTCCACATAGAGCCCGGCGAATTCGTCTCCTTGACCGGCCCGTCCGGCTGCGGCAAGAGCACGCTGCTCAACCTCATCGGCAGCCTCCTGCGGCCGGACTCCGGCACGATCACGGTGGACGGTATAGCGGTGCAGGATCTCGACTCGCCGGCCGACTACCGCCGCAGCACCGTTGGCTTCGTGTTCCAGCTGCATCACCTGCTGCCGATGCTGAGCGCGAGCGGCAACGTGGAGGTGCCGCTGATCGGCTCGGGCCTCGGCCGGCGCGAACGGCGCGAGCGGGCGCGCGAGCTACTCGCCGAGGTGGGGCTGGCCGAGCGGGTGGACCACCTGCCGTCGCAGCTGTCGGGCGGCGAGCGGCAGCGGGTTGCCGTGGCACGCGCGCTGGCCAATCGGCCGCGGCTGTTGCTGGCGGACGAGCCCACGGGCGCGCTCGACACCGCGTCGAGCAAGCGCGTGCTCGACCTGCTGGCGGCGCTGGGGGAGAAGTACGGGATGACGCTGCTCGTGGTGAGCTACGACCCCGAGGTGGGGCGGCACGCGGACCGGACGGTGCGGATGGGGGATGGGCGGATTTTGGGGGAGTAGGGAGTAGGGAGTACCGAGCGTTTCCTCGCTGGTCCGCTGGTGCGGGGCTCAGAATCTGCCAATTCGCTCGCCCGGCGACGGCCACATCTTCTTGCGACGGCCACATCTTCTTTTTTGATGGTCCCGAGTTGGGAGTCAACCCTGCACGGCTCGTCGCCCGGTGCGCTTACGGCAGCAATAAGGGGTTGATTGCGATGTGGCAGACAATGCCGTCGGTTACCGACGGCAGAATCTGCCAGTTCGCTGGGGACCGCCCTTTATTGCTGCAGTAGACGCCCGGCATACGGCAACCGCGCCGCGGAGACCAGCCCTGCAACTCCGCAACTCCGCAACTCTGCCCTCAGGCCCTGGCCAGCGACTCCGCCGGCATCAGCCGCGTGACCCGCCACGCCGGGTACAGGCCGCCCAGCACGCCGATCGCCACCCCCACCAGGCAGCCGCGGCCGAGACCCCACGCCGTGATGTGCGGTGACACGAACGCCTGCGCCGAGAGCGCATTCACCGCGATCGAGCTGAATGCCAGCCCCATCGCGAGTCCCATCCCCGCGCCCAGCATGCTCACGCCCACACCCTCGCCGAGGATGAGCCCGGCCACGCGGAACGGCTTCCAGCCCACCGCCGACAGGAGTGCGAGCTCGCGCTCACGCTCCAGCACCGCCATCGCCATCGTGTTCGTCACGGCGATCCCGCCGATCGCGAGCGCCAGCACCACGATCACCAGTACCGCCTTGCTGATGAGCAGGCTGTTGGCGTCGGCACGCGCGGCCTCGTCCGGGTCGTTGATCACCACGGTGCCGGGGAAGGTGCGCTCGAGTTGCCTCGACACAGCCTTCGCCTTGGCGCCGCGATCGAGCGCAACCGCGATCGTGGTCGCGCCTTCGGGATGCCCGGCGATCTGCTGCGCGGCCGCGAGCGGGATCACCACCCCCGAGTCCTGAAACGTCGTGCCCGAGTGGAACACGCCGGCCACCTTGAAGCGCCGCTTCTTCACAAGAAGCGTCGCGCCCGGCGCGGTGCCCGTCTGCTTGGCGAACTGGTCGCCCACCATCGCCTGCCCTGGCGCCAGTGAATGCCGGCCACGCAGCGTGACGAGCCGCCCGGCGTCGAAGCCGTTCGGATCTAGACCGAAGGCGATCGCTGCGCCCTGGCCGCGGATGCCCTCCGTGATGAGCTGCACCGGGGTGGCGCGCGCCACGCCAGGCTGCGCCTCGATCCGCGCGACCATCGACGTGGGCAGCACGGACGCCGTGGGATCGGCGATGCCCTTCTGGAACAGCCCGATGTCCGCCTTCCCGAGGTGAATGAAGCCCGCGGCCGTCTGCTTGAGCCCGTCGCCCAGCGAGATCAGCGCCACCACGGCGGCCACTCCCACCGCGATGCCCGTGGCCGTGAGCAGCGTGCGCGCCGGCCGCCGCCGCAGGTCCGCCACCACGAGTCCCACCATGGGTCCGGATCCTACGGCGTGTATAAGACCGCTCATGAGCGACCCCTCGGTGCCGTTCGGCAACTACCAGTTCGAGATCTACCTCGAGGGCATGGGCGGCAAGGTGCCGGACCTGCCCACCACCTTCGCCGAGCTCGAAGAAAGAGCGCGCGAGAAGCTGTCGGCCGAGGCGTTCGGCTACGTGGCCGGCGGGGCCGGCGAGGAGATCACCGTGCGCGAGAACCGCGCCGCCTTCGACCGCTGGCGGATCGTCCCGCGGATGCTCGTTGACGTGAGCGAGCGGGACCTGCGCACCAGCGTGCTCGGCACCGACATGCCGGCGCCGGTAATGCTCGCCCCAGTCGGGGTGATGTCGATCGTGCACGAGGAGGCCGAGCGTCCCGTCGCGCGCGCGGCGCGCGAGCTGGGCCTGCCGATGGTGCTCAGCAACGCCGCCTCCACCACGATGGAGGACGTGGCGGAGGAGCTCGGCGATGCGCCGCGCTGGTTCCAGCTCTACTGGCCCACCAACAACGACCTCGCGGCGAGCTTCGTCGCGCGCGCGAAGGACGCGGGCTACAGCGCGATCGTCGTCACGCTCGACACCCGCCTCCTGGCCTGGCGCCCGCGCGACCTCTCGCGCGCCTACCTGCCGTTCCTGAAGGGCGAAGGCGTGGCCAACTACCTGCAGGACCCCGTGTTCCGGGCGGCGCTCGAGAAGCCGCCGGAGGAGGACCTCCAGGCCGCGATCGGGCTATGGGCCACGCTGTTCTCGAATCCGCATCTGAGCTGGGACGACCTCGACTTCCTCCAGGCCCACACCGACCTGCCAATCGTGCTGAAGGGAGTGCTGCACGCCGAGGACGCCCGCCGCGCCGTGGACGCCGGGGTGGACGGGCTGATCGTGTCGAACCACGGAGGCCGCCAGGTGGACGGCTCGATTGCCGCGCTCGAGGCCCTGCCCGAGGTGGTGGACGCCGTGCCGGACGACTTTCCCGTGCTCTTCGACAGCGGGATCCGCACCGGCGCGGACGTGATGAAAGCGATCGCGCTCGGCGCGCGGGCGGTGCTCGTGGGCCGCCCCTACGTCTGGGGTCTCGGCCTCGGGGGCGAGCAGGGCGTGCAGCAGGTGCTCCGCGGCCTGCTCGCGGACTTCGATCTCACGCTCGCGCTGAGCGGCTACACCAAGCCGTCAGACGTGGGGCACGAGGCGCTCCGGCGCGCCGACGCTCTCTAGCTCCACCGCCGGCTGGCCCTCCGGCCGGCCGATCTCGACCAGCTCGTCGAGCAGCTGCAGCACGCTTTCGTGCGTTGTCACGCTCGACCTGGCGGCACGTGCCGCTGCCCGGCCCACAGAGCCAAGGGTCCACCCCGCCATCAGCAGAGCCGCCCATGACGGCTTGCGCGCGCCCGGAATCTCCTCGCTGAACCACGTGAGGCAGCGTTTGGCGCGGGCCCGCCGCACACGGCGAGACGATGCGCTGCCCACCACCTTCGCGGCGTATTCGTAGAGATCCTGGCGGCGATCGTCCGGCAGCCCGTCGTTGTAGGCGCGCAGGAACGCGCCCACCACCGGGCAGACGGTGCGTGGATGGTCGCTGAACGGCTCCGACGCGAGCATCGAGGCGAGTTCCATCACACACGCGCCCTGGTCGGGTGATTGGTGACGGCCGCGGGCCAGGCGGACTGTCTGATAGCTGGTGGGGGACATCGGCGGCTCCTCCGTCACAGGTGACTTTCTGCTTGGGGGATTCCCTGATTCAGCGCTTTGAAATCGCAGAAGTCACGTGCCTAACATGCGGCGGAACTCGCCCGCGCCAACCACCTCGGCGCCGAACTCGCGAACCCGGCGCGCCAGCTCGTGGTCGGAGGTGACCACGCGCAGCTCCTCCGGCCGCCCGTCCTCCTCCACCATCCGCGCGATGTCGTCGTCCGCCGCGTTGCGCCCTCGGCGGCTGGCGAAGCGCACGTCCACGCCGTCCGCTTGGAGGTCGAACGGCGCGCCGTCGAAGATCACCGCCACCTCGCGCCCGGCCGCCCATGCGCCCAGCTCCCGAGCCAGCGATCGCATCGCGCCGGGGCGGTCCCGCCACCAGCCGTCGGGGCGCGAGCCGATCACGTTCATCCCGTCGACGATCCAGCGCTCATCTCCCACACACCGGAGTATCCTTACTTACGGAACATAAGCCCCTTTAGGGAGTGAAGCTTTGGAGACATTGATACTCGTGCCGCTGGAGGACACAGTTGTCTTCCCGCACATGAACCTGACGTTGGCCGTGGACGTCGGCGACGCCGACCGTGTGCTGCTCGTCCCGCGCCACGAGAACGACTTTGCGAGCGTCGGCACCGTCGCCGAGGTGGCGGACCGCGTGCGCCTGCCCGGTGGCGGCCGCGCCGTCACGCTCTTCGGCCTTCACCGCGCCGTGCTCGGCGCCGCGCAGAGCAGTCCTGACGGGCGGCTGCGCGTGGAGGCGGACGCGCGTCCCGACGACACGCCGGTGGACGGCCGCACCCGCGAGCTCGAGCGCGAGTACCGCGCCGTCGTGGAGGAGATCCTCGAGCTGCGCGGCGACGACGGCCGCATCGCCTCCTTCCTCCGCGCCATCGCGGAGCCGGGCGCGCTGGCGGACAGCGCCGGCTACTCGCCCGAGATCACCTTTGAGCAGAAGGTGGAGCTGCTCGAGACGCTCGACGTGACAGAGCGCCTCGAGCTGGCCGTGAAGCTCCAGCGCGAGCGCCTGGCCGAGATGCAGGTGCGCGCCCGCATCCGCGACGACGTGCAGTCGGGCGCCGAGAAGCAGCAGCGCGAGTACTTCCTGCGCAAGCAGATGGAGTCGATCCGCAAGGAGCTCGGCGAGGACGACGGCTCGATCATCGACGAGTACCGGGCGAAGATCGACGAAGCCGGCATGCCGGAGGCAGTGCGCGAGCAGGCCGACCGCGAGCTCGACCGCCTCGAGCGCATGGGCGAGCAGTCGGGCGAGGCCTCGATGATCCGCACCTACCTCGACTGGCTGATCGCCGTGCCGTGGTCGAAGCGCTCGGACGAGCGGCTCGACCCCGTACACGCGCGCGAGGTGCTCGATGCAGACCACGCCGGGCTCGAGGACGTGAAGGACCGCATCACCGAGTACCTGGCCGTGCGCAAGCTGCGCAAGGAGCGCGGGGTGCCCGAGGACAAGCGCTCCGGCGCGATTCTCACGCTGATCGGGCCGCCCGGCACCGGCAAGACGTCGGTGGGCGAGTCGATCGCGCGAGCCACCGACCGCGAGTTCGTGCGCATGTCGCTCGGCGGCGTGCGCGACGAGGCCGAGATCCGCGGCCATCGCCGCACCTACATCGGTGCGCTCCCCGGCCGGCTGGTCAGAGCGCTGAGGGACGCGGGG
>DASUWY010000063.1 GCA_036378175.1 Thermoleophilaceae bacterium | reverse complement strand
TCGACCACGTCACCCGGACCCAGCCTTTATTGCTAAATCCGGCGCGGCCAGGCTAAGGCAGCTTCACACTCGCCAGGTGCCCCCAGTTGCCCGCATCGTCCTGGTAGAGCACCGCCACGTACTTCGCTCCCGCCGGCCGCTTGAACGTCTGGGAGGCGGCACTGCCCACCCCACCGCTCGAGTCGAAGGTGCCGACCACCGCGCCGTCACTCGGATGAGCGATCGGCGCAGACGACGCAAGCACCCGGTAGCGCTTCGCTGCGCCGCACGTCCAGTCGCCGCCCGGCGCCTTCCATGACAGCTTCACCTGCCCGCCGGCCGCCTTCGCCGCGCTCAGCGCGGTGGGCGTGCCGGGCGGTCGGCTGTCAGTCCCGTACGCACCGCTGCCGAACTCGTCATGCCGCGACGTCCACCACTCGTCGTTGGTCCCGCACGCCGGCTGCCCGGTGTCCCACAGGAACCCGTAGCCCTCACGGGTCAGAGCCGCCACCTCGAGCTTGCCGTCACCGTCAACGTCCCCGATCGCGGGCACCGCGAAGTTCCACCCGCCCGTGAACTTCGGCCAGCCGCTGCCCTCCACGCCCTGCGCGTTGATGTCGCGGATCAGGTACAGCCCGGTGCCGACGATGATCTCGTTGCCCGGCGCGTCCGACACGTCCGCCACCGCCGGGCTGGACAGGAGCTGGTAGTCCTCCACCGCCTGCGGGAACGCGGGCAGCTCCTGCCCGGTGGCGGCGTTCCAGGCCTGCACCACGTGGTTGTACGGGAGGTTCTGCCCCACGGCGATGCCCACGTTCACCAGGCCGTCGAGCGTGATGCCGCCCTTGATCACGTCGAGCTGCCCGCCGAGCTTCGCCACGATCGGGTTCTCGAACAGGTTGAGCACCTTCGTCTTGTCCACCGTCTCGCCGCTCGCGGGCTGGGAGTCGTAGGTGACGATCTGCTTGCCGGCGGAGTCCACCGCGGTCACGTCGCCGGTGGCGACGTTGCCGATCACGTCGAGCTTGCCGTCGCCGTTCACGTCGGCCAACACGTGGTCCACCCCCGGCCCCACGAACGGAAGAGCGTCGGGCTGCAGGCCCCCCGGCTTGATCGGCCAGCCCGACAGGATCTTGCCGTCCGCCCCCACCGCGTACACGCGGCCGGTGGCGCCGATCGCGTTGGTGAGCGCATTCGTCACCACCTGCCCGAAAGCACCCGCGATGTTGCCCGGCACCGGCTGCGGTTCAGACGCATCGCCGCCCGGCCCCAGCTCATTCGTCGGCGCGACCAGCTCGGGCTTGCCGTCGCCGTTGATGTCACCGGCCGCCGCGCTGTTGATCGACTCCGCGCCCACGAGGTTCTCGCTCGAATCCTTCAGCTTGGTGGGGAAGCCGGGCAGCGGCTGGCCGCTCCCGTCCCACGCGTACATGTGCTGGTCGAGCGCCGGGATCGCGATGTCGAGCCTGCCGTCGCCGTTCAGGTCGGCGAGCGTGGGCGAGCCGGCGAAGCCGCGCTTCACGTGGTTCTGCTTGGTCTCGTCCGCGGGCTGGGAGAACGCCGGGTCGATGCGCACGGGGAAACCGGCAACCGGCGTGCCGTCCTCGTGCCACGCGTACACGTGCTCGCCCGCGGAGTCCACGATCTCGGGCTCCATGTCGCCGTCGATGTCGCCGATCGCGGGCGTGCGGAGCACCTCGTGCGGCGGCGGGACCGACCCGTACACGGGCGCGCCCTGATGCACGTTCGGGTAGAGCAACGTGCTCACCGGCTGACCGTGGTTGAAGCTCTGAAGCGGCGTGCCATCAGCGTTCAGCACGCGCAGATCGCCGCTCGAGTCGGCGAGCACGATGTCGAGCTTGTTGTCGCCGTTCAGGTCGTACAGCCGCTCGGACGCCTCGCCACCGGTGCCGAGCGCCTTCGACCAGCCGGTGTGCAGCGTGGTGTCGCGGTAGTCGAACAGCACCTTGCGGTCCTCGCCGCGGTTGCCGTCGGAGTCCGTCACCACCACGCGCACGGTGAACGCCGGCTCGTTCGGGTCCACGTCACCCGGCCCCTTGGCGGGCGCGGTGGGGTCTGGCGTGGAGCCGCCGGTCACCGGCTGCGGCGGATTGGGGCAGGACGAAGAGAGCTTCCGCGCGTCGAGCGCCGCCCGCACCGCCTGCAGGTCGATCGTGCCGAGCGTGCCTGTGCGCGGCGACGTGCCAGTCCCGCTCGCCACGTCGTGGAAGTCGGACTCGCACGGCTCGATCCCCGGCGCCCACTGCAGCTTCCACGTGTAGCCCGACGCGCGCGGTGCTGACAGCGTCGCCCCGATCGCGACGCTCGAGCGCTGCGACACGTTGAGCGGCGCGAACCAATCCGGCGAAGTGATGAGCGCCTGCGGCGGGATCTTCCCGTCCGCGATCCGCTCCATCGCCAGCGCCAGATCCGGGCGGCCGTAGCCGAAGTGCTGGTCCCAGCCGTACTGCGACGGATCCGGCACCCCGGTGCCGCGCGTGTTCTCCGGCACCACGTCCTCCGCCGTCATCGTCAAGAGCTGCTTGATCTCGTTCGGCGCGAGCGTGGTGCCCTTCTTCAGGGCCTCGGACTGGAGCAGCCCGGCCGCGCCCGCAGCCTGCCCGGTGGCCTCGGAGCCCGTCACCGCCGGCATCACGATGTGCGCGTGGCCGCCGTACTGCGTCGTGCCCGAGTTGCGGAACCACGTGCCCACCGGCACGCCCGTGCCGAAGCCGAGCGTCTGCAGAGTGCTCTCGACCGACTGGCAGAAGCTCGCCCCGCCGGCGCAGTCCGGCAGCTCGGCACCGGCGCCCTGCGTGTCCGCCACGGTGCCGGCCACGAAGAGCGACTGGTCGTAGTCGGTCGGGAAGTTGTGATCTGCCGTGTTGAGGTCGCTCGACACGAGCACCGGCAGCGTGCCCTTCGAGTACGCGTACGCGAACGCCTGGCGCGCGAAGCGCGAGTTGAAGAGGCCGCCCACGGCGCCCTCCACCACCTTCGCGCCGTTGTCCGCCGCATACGTCACGCCCTCCGCGTAGTTGTTCGTGTCCACCACGAACGTGTCCCACACCCGGATCGGCAGGATCTGGCAGTGCGGGCACACACCAAGCCCGCCCGCTGAGTCGTTCCCCTCCTCCGCGGCGTCCTCCGCACGGCCACTGCCGTGGTTGTTCGCGCTCGAGTAGCTCGACTGGTCGAACGGGTCGTTGTCGTTGTTGAAGAAGTCCCAGCCCGCGATGTCGTCCACGTAGCCGTTGCCGTCGGCATCCGTGCCGTCGCTGAAAGTGGCGATCAGGTCGCTCGGGTCGAGAATCGAGTCCGCCGAGTCATCGCCCGCTGTCTTCGACACGCGCGGGTCCTGCGCGTAGTCCTCCACGTTGAAGGCGCCGTCGCCATTGCAGTCGTAATCGCTGCACGCTGACCCGTCCGCGTGCTCGGGCAGCGGCAGCTCGCCCCTGTTGAGCGCCACACGGTCCACCAGGGCCCTGTCCTCCCAGCGGATGCCGGTGTCGAGGATCGCCACCTTCACCCGCGGGTCACCGGGCGTGAACTTCCATGCGCGATCCGCCGACACGCCGGATGCCTGCCCCGTGCGGTTGCGTCCCGCCGTCACGTTCTGCTGCTCGATCTCCTGCGTCGCGGGGCTCGAGTCGTTCAGGTAGGTGGCGGTGTTCTGCGTGGCCGACGGCGCGAAGCCGAAGCGCTGCGTCTGCTCGTCGAAGACGTTGGTGCACGTGCCGCCGTCCTGGTCATCCGGCTCCGCGCAGTCGAAGCTCGGGTCATTCGGGGTGTGCAGGCGCACGCTCTCGTTCGGGTCGGAACCCGGCCAGCCGTGGTCGGCCGCGTAAGCCGGCACCGCGAGCAGCAGCGCCGCGAGCAGCGCAATGAGCAGTCCCCTACGAATCACGCCTCCATGCCTCCCCTGGCGCAAGGGTGCCAGACCCCACAGACTCACGCGCCGGTACCTGCCAACGTTGTATGTGGATGGAGAGACGACGAGAGCTACCGGCCTGGCAGGCATCGCTCGTGCTGCTCAGCGCGATCTGGGGCGCGTCGTTCATGTTCATCAAGGTCGGGCTGCGCGGGCTCGACCCGCTCGAGGTGGCCTTCTCGCGCTGCCTGCTCGGCGCGATCACGCTGCTCGTGCTGCTGTGGGCCACGGGCGACCGTCTGCCGCGCTCGCGCGAGCTGTGGGCGCGGCTCTTCCTGCTCGCGATCTTCTTCAACTCGGTGCCGTTCACGCTCTTCTCGTTCGGCGAGCAGCACGTGTCCTCCGTTGTGGCGGGCATCTGGAATGCCACCGTCCCGCTCTTCACCGCGATGTTCGCGATCGCGTGGCTGCCCGAGGAACGGCCAACCACCGCCCGAGTGATCGGCCTGCTCGTGGGCTTCGCGGGCGTGCTCGTGGTTCTCGGTCCCTGGGCCGGGCTCGGCGGCTCCACGCTGCTCGGCAGCCTGCTCTGCCTCGGCGCACCGGTGTGTTACGGGATCGCCTTCATCTACACGCGCAGGCACATCGTGGGCCGCGAGGAGTCGCTCGTGTCGATCTCCTGCACGCAGGTGCTTCTCGCCACGCTCCAGCTCGCCGTGATCACACCCTTCTTCTCCTCAGCGCCCTCGCACCTCAGCTTCGACGTGATCGCGAGCATGATCGGCCTCGGCGCGCTCGGCACCGGGATCGCCTACGTCCTCAACTTCGACGTGATCGTGCGGGCCGGCGCCACCACGGCCTCGCTCGTCACGTACCTGGTGCCGATCTTCTCCACGTTCTTCGGCGTGGTGGTGCTGAGCGAGGGGCTGAGTTGGAACGAGCCCGTTGGCGCGCTCGTGATCATCGCGGGAGTGGCGATCTCGCAGGGCCGGTTGCGGCGCGCTACCGTCCCAGCATGACCACCGTTCACACCGGGATTCGCACTCTTCAGAACTACGTGGGCGGCAACTTCACGTCGCCGTCCTCCGAGCGCGCGCTCGAGGTGCTCAACCCCGCCACGCAGCAGCCGCTGGCGATGGTGCCCCTCTCCTCCGCCTCGGATCTCGACCAGGCCGTGGCCGCCGCGCGCGAGGCATTTCCCGCGTGGCGCTCGAAGTCCACGATCGCCCGCGCCCGCTGGCTCTTCTCGCTGCGCGAGCTTCTGAGCGAGCACACCGACGAGCTGGCCCGCCTCGTCACCACCGAGATGGGCAAGACGCTCGGCGACGCCCGCGCCGAGGTGGAGCGCATGATCGAGATGGTGGAGTGCGCCTGCGCGATCCCCACCACGATGCAGGGCCGCAACCTCGAGAACGTGGCCACGAACGTGGACGCCGAGACCTACCGCCAGCCGGTGGGCGTCTGCGCCGCGATCGTGCCCTTCAACTTCCCGGCGATGGTGCCGTTCTGGTTCCTGCCCTTCGCGATCGCGTGCGGCAACACGTTCGTCCTCAAGCCGTCCGAACAGGTGCCGCTCACCCAGAACCGGGTTTTCGAGCTCATCGACGAGCTCGACCTCCCGCCCGGCGTGGTGAACCTCGTGAACGGCGACCGCGAGGTGGTGGACGCAATTCTCGAGCACCCGGGGATCGACGCCGTGTCCTTCGTCGGGTCGGCGAAGGTCGCGCGGCACGTGTACTCGCGCGCCGCCGCGAACGGCAAGCGCGTGCAGGCGCTGGGCGGCGCGAAGAACCACATGGTCGTGATGCCGGACGCGGTCGTGCCGAAGACGGTGGACGGCCTGATCTCGAGTGCGTTCGGCGCCGCCGGGCAGCGTTGCATGGCCGGCTCGGTGGTGGTGACGGTGGGCGAGGCGCACGACAAGCTCGTGCCGCCGCTGGCGGACGCCACGCGCGAGCTGCGCGTGGGCGACGGCCTCGACGAGAACGTGGCGGTGGGGCCCGTGATCTCGTGTGCGGCGCGCGAGCGCATCGAGGGATGGATCGAGAAGGCCGCCGCGGATGGCGCCGAGGTGGTGGTGGACGGCCGCCGCGCGGACCCGGACAGCGCCTTCGTCGGCCCCACGATCCTCACGAACGTCTCGCGCGACGCGGACATCCTGCGCGAGGAGGTGTTCGGCCCTGTGCTCGCGATCGTGCGGGCGGAGACGCTCGAGGAGGCGATCGACATCGTGAACTCCTCGAGCTACGGCAACGGCACCTCGATCTTCACGGAGTCGGGCGCAGCGGTGCGCCGCTACCGCCACGACGTGGAGGTGGGCATGGTGGGCGTGAACATCGGCGTGGCCGCGCCCGTCGCCTTCTTCCCCTTCTCGGGCTGGAAGGACTCCTTCCTGGGGGACCTGCACGCCCACGGCCCGGACGCCGTGGAGTTCTACACGCGCAAGAAGACCGTCACGTCCCGCTGGTTCTCCGACTCAGCGGGCGGAGCGCGCCTCTTCGGCGAGCACTAGCGCCGCAGCGCCGTGAAGCGGATCCTCCTGGGCGCCGAGGCGCTGCCGACCGCGTCCACCGCGCGGATGCGCAGCGTGTAATGGCCCGCGTGAAGCCTGCGGTGGCGCGATAGCCGCCCGGAGAAACGCAGCACGTTCGCGCCCCTGCGCGCCTTGATCAAGAGCGTCTGCGCCCTGTGGTGGGCCCGCTTGAACGTGAGGCGAACCGTGGCGGGCACGGACACGGTGAACCGGATCGCCGTGCCCCGCCGGCGCGCACGCTTGCGCGCCAGGTGCGGCAGCGCGGAGCCCAGACGCCAGCGCCGCGGCTTCATCGACACCTTGCTCAGGTGCGGCGGACGGCACCACGGATTCGCGGGCACGCCGCTGCACGGCTGCGGCATCGTCGCGAGGCCGGGCGGCAGCGGGTGCATGACGAT
>DASUWY010000062.1 GCA_036378175.1 Thermoleophilaceae bacterium | reverse complement strand
GCGGTCCAACCGAGGCAAACCCAGTCAGCGTCAGCGGCTCGGAACGGAGTCATTTGCAGCGATTTTGATGATCTGAGGTGCCCTCCGGTGGACCCGGTCGAGACAATGAAATTCGCTCTCGTAGCGGGGGTCGAGGGTTCGAATCCCTCCGTCGGCTTAAGGAAAGACCTGCAAAGCAGGTACTTCTCAGGGTCAGTGACGCGCGCTCAATCTCAAGCGGGGGTCACGCGCACCGTTCGGCTCTGCAAAGCCAAATCTGCCCCTACGCAGACCCTGAGTTGACCCCATCTGGAGCGGGGGTCGAGCTCTCGGCTCTTCCGCTCTGTCACCCCGAACACGTCTGGTTGCGTGGCTGCAGCGAAGCGTGTCGGACACATTTCGGACACCGAGAAATGAGCGGGGGTCGAAGTCCACGACGGTCGTGCAGAGACCTGCCTCCGCGGGAACCACGTCAACGCGCTGCGATCGACGTGGTGGCAGACGTTCCGAAGAAGCCGTGATCTCCGTACGGCCCGAACGGCGCCGGCGCGTCCGTGGGACCTGCGCGAATGCCTTTTGGCGTTCGCGCATCTTCTCGATCTAGAGTGCCGGTCCGGATGGCTGGAGTGTTGACGCCCCAAGCGCAGGATTTCCCGCGCTGGTATCAGGAGGTGATCGCCAAGGCGCAATTGGCCGAGAATGGCCCGGTCCGCGGCACGATGGTTATCCGTCCGTGGGGGTATGCGATCTGGGAGCGCCTCGAGGCGGCGATCGATGAGCGAATCAAGGCGACCGGCGCCCGCAACGCCTACTTCCCGCTGCTGATCCCCGAGGCATTTCTCCGGCGGGAGGCCGAGCATGTGGAGGGCTTCAGCCCCGAGCTGGCGGTGGTCACCCACGGAGGCGGCAAGGTGCTCGACGAGCCGGTGGTCGTTCGTCCCACGAGTGAGACGATCGTCAACTCTTCGTTCGCGCGGTGGATCTCGAGCTACCGCGATCTCCCTCTGCTCATCAATCAGTGGGCGAACGTCGTGCGGTGGGAGCTCCGCCCAAGGCTGTTCCTTCGCACCTCTGAGTTTCTCTGGCAAGAGGGACACACGGCCCACACGACGCGTGAGGAGGCGCACGCGTACGCGCTCAGGATCCTGGAGGAGGTCTATGCGGGAGCGATGAGCGACGAGCTGGCGATCCCGGTGTTCCGCGGCCGCAAGACGGAACGCGAGAAATTTGCGGGCGCGGAGATCTCCTGGTCGTGCGAGGGCGTCATGCGCGACGGCAAGGCGCTGCAGATGGGCACTTCCCACGAGCTGGGCCAGAACTTCGCTCGCGCGTTCGGCATTCGATTCAGCGATCGCGACGGACAGCTACGCCACGCCTGGCAGACCTCTTGGGGTGCCTCCACGCGTCTGCTCGGGGCGATGATCATGGTTCACGGCGATGATCGGGGACTGCGAGTTCCGCCGCGGCTGGCGCCCAGCCAGGTGATCGTCCTGGCGGCGCGCGCCGGAGAGGGCGTCGTGGAGGCGACGGCGACGCTCGTCGACGAGCTCCGAGCGAATGGCGTGCGCGTCGAGCTCGACGACCGGCTGGAGATCTCGCTCGGAAGACGGATCGTCGATCACGAGCTTCGCGGCGTGCCGCTTCGCATCGAGCTCGGACCCAGGGAGCTGGCGGCCGGGGAAGCCCTCGTGGCACACCGCGTGTCGTCCTCGAAGGAGACGGCGGCGCTGCAGGGCCTGGCGGCCCGAGTGCCGCAGATGCTGGCCGACGACCAGCAGGAGCTGCTGCGGCAGGCGACCGCCCTGCGCGACGGGCGAACGCAACGCGCGAACACGGTCGAAGAGGCCGAAGAGATCGCGCGCAATGGCTTTGCCCGCATCTCCTGGCGAGCCTGCGGCCGCAACGTCGAGGATCGGTTGGCCCAGGCGGGGATCTCGGTGCGTTGCCTGCTTCGCCAGGACGATCAGCCCGTCGACGACACAGACGATGACGCCGTGGAAGCGCTGTTGGCACGCGCCTACTGATCGAGTCTGAGCCCTCAATCACGCGATAACGGCCGCCAGCGGAGGGCCGGGTTAACGCTCGAGGTAGGTGCCGAGGTTGGCGAGTGAGGAATTGAGCCCGGCGGCGTGATCCTCCGCGGAAATGCCAACGGGTACGTTTTCGGCGCGAATGTTCACGCGCGTGCCGCCGTCGACGGGGATGAGTTCCCAGGTCATGGTCATCGTGCCGGCGTACGCGGGGTCGGCGGAGTCGAAGTCCACAGCCTGGACGACGCGCACCCCTGGGACAAGCTCGACAAAGCTCGCCTCGGCGATGTCGGAGTCGGCGGCGGACTTGCCCCGTTGGGACGAGGCGTCGGCATAGGTCAGCACCAGCCGGTACGAACCTCCAGGCCGGGCTTCGAATCGCTCGAATCTCCCGTTCATGCCCTCGGGTGGCAGCCAGACCGCGAGTGCCTTCGGATCGACGAGAGCGCTGTAGACGCGGTCCGGTGGCGCAGCGATCACTCGCGATGCGGCGTCGACCCGGCCCATAGGACGATCTTACGAATCCGCCGGTGTGCTCCACATACCGGCAGCACACGCCGACGCCACCACAACGCCGGAACAGCGCGCGTCACGATCCTTTCCGAATAGGAGCGCCAACTTCCGGGAGCCGGCGGATCGCGTCCAGCCCTTCGTTGTAGGCCGCGCTGAGCTCAGCGGCCTCAGCAGCGCTCACGGCCGAGATGACCGGAGGCGCCTCGCAATTCGGGCACATTCCCACCGGCGGCTCGGCGTCAAACAGGGTTCCGCAGAAACACGCGACTTTCATGTCACACGGCCCACCCTTCAATCGGCCAAGCGCTAGCTGCCTCTCGTCAGAGCGAGGCGCGATCGACCAGCTTCCGCGGCTGCACGGAGAGGTCGTGCAGATCGATGAGGGCATACTCGCCCTGATCGAGCCGGCCTGGGCGCACCACGAGCGTTGTGCCGAGCTGCGTCTGCGCGACGGCGTCCCCCGGTACGACCGCCAAACGCGGCCGATACGTGTTGATCAGCACCGCGAGCGATTCGCTTCCCGCGCCGTGCAGACCCTTGTGCGCCGGTTGCGTCGCGAACAGGAACACCTTCTCGTGCTCGCTCAGCTCGCCGATGGTCTTCAGGCGGTACTCGAGCTCCCAGGCGGGGTACCGCAGCCGCTCATCCTCGAGTCGAGTGGCTTCCGGCTCGTCCACGAGCTCGCCGCCCATTCCGGCAAACAGCACGCGCCCCGGGCCGATC
>DASUWY010000061.1 GCA_036378175.1 Thermoleophilaceae bacterium | reverse complement strand
GTCGACGATGTCGGTCGCGCTCCCGCCGGTGGCGGGCAGTCGGTGCCATCGACTGCGCCGGTGGTGATCGAGGTGCGCGACCTCGAGAAGACGTTCCGAGTGCCGGATCAGCGGATCGACTCGCTCAAGGAGCGCGCCACGCATCCGTTCACGCGCGTTCACTACCGCGAGCTCCAAGCGGTCAAGCGCATCTCGTTCGACGTGCGTAAGGGTGAGTTCTTCGCCATCGTCGGGCGCAACGGCTCAGGCAAGAGCACGCTCCTCAAGATCCTCGCGAGCATCTACCGGCCGGACGCCGGGCGAGTGCGCATGGCCGGTCGGGTGGCTCCGTTCATCGAGCTTGGGGTGGGCTTCAACCCCGAGCTCACCGCGCGTGAGAACTGCGTGCTCAACGGCGTGCTGATGGGGTTGACGAGACGCGAGGCCAACCGCCGGCTCGGGGCGGTGCTGGAGTTCGCCGAGCTCGAGGAGTTCGTCGATCTCCAGCTCAAGAACTACTCGTCGGGGATGATGGTGCGGCTGGCCTTCGCCGTGATGGTCCAGGCGGATCCCGACGTCATGCTGATCGACGAGGTGCTGGCGGTCGGCGACGCCGCCTTCGGCCAGAAGTGCATGGACGTGTTCCACGAGCGCCGCCGCGCGGGGCGCACGATGGTGCTCGTCACGCACGACATGTCGACCGTGCAGTCGCTCTGCGACCGCGCGATGCTGATCCACGACGGCGAGCTGCGCTACATCGGCGACCCCGAGGAAGCGGCGCTCAGCTATCTGCGCCTCAACTTCGGCGGCTCGAGCATGAAGAAGGACGACGTGCTCACTCCCATCGTGCCCGACATGAACGCCCGCATCGTGGAGGCGCGCCTGATCGACGCCGATGGGCGACCGGTCGACAACGTGGAGCAGCTCACGCCGCTCCGCCTCGACGTGACGCTGGAGGCCCGCCGTGACCTCGCGGAACCGCTGTTCGGGTTCCAGGTGCGGGCCGAGTCCGGGGAAACGATCTTCGGGTTCACCCGCACGCTGGATGGCCATGGGCAGGACCATGTGGCCCGCGGCGACCGTGTGCGGCTGATCGGCGAGATCGAGAACCGCCTCGTGCCAGGGCGCTACTCGCTCGGTTGCTGGATCCGCCGGACGCGGGAGCACGGCGACCTTGGCCTTCAGGCCCTGCCCCTGTTCGACTTCCACGTGTACGGCACCCACCCGGGCATGGGATCGGTGTCGGTGGAGGCGGACATCACCGCCTCGGTGGAGCGGCGGGATGGCTGAGGCAGCCGTGGAGCTACGGGACGTACCGGGCCCCTCGGCCCTCGGCGGCGGCTGGCGGCGGTCGCTCGAGCTCCTCTATCTGATCGCGCTCAACGACTTCAAGAAGACCTACTTCGGCACCGTGCTCGGCTACTTCTGGTCGCTCGCCCGGCCGCTGATGCTGTTCGGCGTCCTGCTGGCCGTGTTCACGCAGGTGTTCCGCGTGGGCTCGCAGGTGCCGCACTATCCGGTGCTCCTGCTGTTCAACGTGGTGCTGTTCGGCTTCTTTCAGGAGGCCACGGTGATGGCGGTCCCGTCGATCGTCAGCCAGGAGGGCATCGTGCGGAAGACCCAGTTCCCGCGGCTCGTGATCCCGCTGGCCGTGGTGCTCACCAGCTTCTTCAACCTGATCCTGAACCTTGTGGTGGTGTTCATCTTCATCCTTGCGTCAGGCGTGACGCCGGTCTGGACCTGGTTGCTCTTCCCCGTCATCCTCGCGCTGCTCATCACGATCACCGTCGCGGTGTCGATGATCGTGTCCTCGATGTACCCGCGCTTCCGGGACATGGCGATCATCTGGACCGTCCTGTCCACCGTGCTGTTCTACGCAACGCCGGTGCTGTATCCGGTCGACAAGGTGCCCCACACGATGCGCGACCTCATCACCCTCAACCCGCTCACGCCGCTGTTCGAACTGGCCCGCAAGTGGATCATCGACCCGAGCGCGCCCGGGCCGGCCGCGGCTGCCGGCGGGGCGGCGCACCTGATTGCCCCGATCGCGATCTACGCGGCGGTATGCGCGTTCGCGGTCTGGATCTTCCGGCGCGAGGCGCCGCGGATCGCGGAGCAGCTTTGATCGCGCGCATCGGGATGGCAGCGGTTGCCGTTGTGGTGATCGCGTGGCTTGCGGTGATGGAGCGCGACACGCGCCTCCAGCAGCGGGCGGTTGTGGAATCCGGCCGGCCGTCGGCAAGCGCCGCGCAAAGGGATTACCGCCGCGCTCGCCTCCTCAATCCGGACACCACGCCCGACGTTCTGCTCGGCCTGCTCGACTACGGGCACGGCAGGCGCGCTTCGGCGATCGCTCGGCTCGAGAGCGTCCTCAGGCGCGAGCCCCAGAACCTCGGCGTCTGGGGTCAGCTGTACACCGTCGCACAAGGCCACGATGACCCGGTGGCCCGCCGCGCGCTCGCCGTCATGCGGCGGCTTGACCCACTGGATTTCGAGCAGGGCAGTGGCTAGCTTCGAGCTGAACCGTCCGTTCGGCCGGTTCCCGCGGTCTCTCGATCGCCTCCGGCCGGTCACGAGAGACTGGCTCCTGTTCAGCGCCCTCGGCGTACTCACCGCCGCCTTCCTCTACCGCGAGACGCGCGGCACCACCTTCTGGTTCGACGACTGGAACTGGATCCTCTACCGCCGCGGGCACAGCGTCGGCACTTTTCTCAGGCCATACAACCAGCACCTCTCGCTCGTGCCGATCGCGCTCTTCAAGCTGCTCTACTCCACGGTGGGGATCGACAACTTCGCTCCCTACCGCGCGATCGTGATTGCCGGACACGTGGGGTGCAGCGCGCTGCTGTTCGCTTACGCGCGCCGGCGAGTCGGTGGCTACCTGGCCCTGATCGCCGCCGGACTGTTCCTGCTCCTCGGTCCAGGCTGGCAGGTGAGCCTCTGGCCTATAAACATCGCTTGGATCGTCGCCGTCGCAGGCGGCATCGGGGCACTGCTGCTGCTAGACCGCGGCGGGCGCCCGGCGGAGGCCGCCGCCTGCGTGCTGATGGCGCTTGGCCTGGCGGGTACGACGGTTGGCCTGGCGATCGCGGCGGGCCTGCTCGTCGAGGTGCTGGGCGGACGGGACCGGCGCCGCAGGGCCTGGATCGTGCTCATCCCGCTCGTTCTCTACGCCGTCTGGGCCATCGCCTACGAGACCTCGGGCTTCCATCGCCACAACATCGTGCTCACACCGCCGTGGCTGGTGGAATCGGCGGCAGGCTCGCTCGGCTCGATGCTCGGGCTCGGCGGCGACCCTGTGTTCCAATCCCCAACCACGCCGCTGATCTATGGGGTCCCACTGCTGGTCGCGGCCGTGGCGGCTGCCGGCTGGCGCTTGCTCCGCCTGGGCGGGCCATGGCTGCGGCTCGTCAGCCTCACGACAATGGCGCTCGCATTCTGGACCTTGACGGGCCTCACTCGGGCGGGCGTCGGGCTCGCATTCGGGAGCCGCTACCTGTACGTCAGCGCGGCTCTGATCTTGCTCATCACCGTCGAGTTGATGCGCGGCACGCGGGTCCACGGCGGCGCGAAGATCGTTCTCACGATCGTCGCTGCGGCAGTAGTGGTGTCGAATCTGGGCGCGTTCAGGGACGGCGCCCGCTTCCTGCGCGACCAGGCACGCCTTACCACGTCGGACTTAGAGGCGCTCGATCTCTCACGTCCGGTGATCTCGCCGGGGTACATGGCCACGCGATTGCCCGGCTCGCCGCTCGTGCCAGCCCGCGCCGGTGCTTACTTCTCGGCCGAGAAGGCCTACGGCACGCCGGCAGTGTCCGCGTTGGCGCTGCCCGCGCAGCCGGAGTTCGTGCGCGAGGCCGTGGACTCGGAGTTCGCCTCTGCGCATCGCGTCGGTCTCGCCGCGGTGAGTCCCGGCCTGGCCCGCGGCCTGGCCCCCCGGACCGATGCCGCCAGCGGAGGGACCGCCCGCACCAGCGGCTCGTGCACGACGTTCACGCCCGCCGGCTTCAGCTCTTCGTCCGCACCCGCGACGCTCGACTTCAAACTGCCCGCCGCCGGTGTCGTTCTGAAGACGAGCGGGGGGGCGGCCACCGTCAGCGTGCGGCGCTACGCCGACGCCTTCCCGGCCACGCCGCAGGCGCGGATGGGCGATTCTGCGGCGGCCCTGCTGCGCATCAGCCCGGACCTGTCACGACAGCCGTGGCACGTGCGCGTATCACCCAGCGCGCGCGTGATCGTCTGCGGTCTGGGTTAGCTGTCGCGGGCGAGCCGGCGGCGCAGAAGCAGGCCTCCGGCGAGGAGCACGACACCTGCTCCGCCCAGCACCCGCAGGTCGAGGCCGGTGCGCGGGAGTTGCCTGGTGGCGCCCGTGGCCGTCGCGGCGGCGGGCTGAGTTTGCCCCCCGGCCGTGGTGGACGCCGGCGGGCTCGGGGCAGGAGCGCTCGGCTGCGTGGGCGTCTGGCTGTGGACCGGCGGCGAGTTGCCGAACGGGTCCGAATACTGGTTATCGCCCGCGCTGTCGGCCAGCGACGCGGCTGGGAACGCCAACGTGACGACCACTGCGAGCGCCGCCAGGAGTGGGGAGCGGGCCATGAACCCAATTCCTAGCAGATGGCACCCTCGCGTCCGCCGATGGCCGCCCTGGGGTTAGACTGGCTCGCTCATGGAGGGAAGCTCGCTCTGGCCACGGGCGGCTCGCGTCGCGCTGGTCCACGATTTTCTGCTCGACCTGAGAGGTGCCGAGCGGGTCTTCCTGGAGATGTGCGATCTCTGGCCGGACGCGGACGTGTTCACTGCCGTCTACGACGTGGCGGGCACGGAGGGGCGCTTTGCGCATCGCAACGTGAGGACGTCGTTCCTCCAGCGCCTGCGGCCGACCTCCCGGACGTTCCGCGCGCTGCTACCGCTCTACCCGTCGGCAATCGAATCGCTCGACTTCTCCGGATATGACCTCGTGATCTCGAGCTCGAGCGCCTGGGCGCACGCTCTGATCTGTGACGAGCAGACCACGCACATCTGCTATTGCCACAACCCATTCCGCTACGTCTGGAACGATCGCGAGCGCACGCTCGCCGAACGGCGCGACCCGTTCTCGCGGGGCGCGCTGCGCGCGCTGTTTCGCCGCTGGCGTCAGTGGGACTGGATCGCCGCGCAGCGGGTTGACCGCTACATCGCCAACTCCGAGACCACGCGACAGCGCATCAAGACCTACTTCGGGCGAGAAGCGGAGGTGGTGTACCCGCCGGTGGAGACCAACCGCTTCGTGCCGGGCGCGATCGGCGACTACTACGTCGTGCTCTCAGAGCTCGTGCCGCACAAGCGGATAGACCGTGCGGTCGAGGCGTTCAACAGGATCGGGCGGCCGCTCGTGGTCGTGGGAGACGGACCGGACGCCGCACGCCTGCGCCGCCTGGCCGGCCCCGGAATCAGTTTTGAGGGGCGTGTGAGCGACGAGCGGGTTGCCCAGCTTCTGGCCAGCTGCCGTGCGCTCGTCCAGCCGTCGGTGGAAGAGTTCGGAATCGCGGCTGTGGAGGCCCAAGCGGCCGGCAGGCCCGTGATCGCTGCAAAGGGCGGGGGCGCGCTCGAGACGATCGAGGACGGCGTCACCGGAACGCACTGGTGGGGCGGCGCCGATGACCTGGCTCGCACGGTGCTCGAGTTCGACGACGGTGCGATCGATCCCGCCGCCTGCGTTGAGAACGCCGCACGCTTCGGAGCGGCGAGCTTCAGGCAGACTCTGCCCCAGGTGGTCAACCGGCTCGTCGACGAGGTGCGGCGCGAAACGGGCCGCCGCACGCCGATCCAGCGCGTTTGGGGATCCCGCTCGCGCCGCTTCGGGCTCCGGATGTCGGCGAACGTGAGCCCGATCGGCTCGCTCCCCTCCCAGCCGGAGGGGGACGTGCCGGCACCGGGGCGCTCTCGCTCAGATTGCGCTTGAGCGCGCGCCTGCCGGCGGGGCTGTCGGTGCTAGGCGTTTTCCGCAGCTGACACCGCTGGGCGCGTGCGCAGCGAGATCATGGCGATCGCCGCCGCCAGCGCCGCCTGCAGCGCCGCCAGCACCAGCGCAATGCTCGTGAGCTTGTGGCCCGCCAGCAGGAGGAGCAGCGGATCGAGCACCGCGCCGGCCGCGAGTACGAGCACGAACCGCGATCGGTGCAGCGCCAGCAGGTACTGCACGCAGAGGTAGGTGATGGCGAGGAAGGTCATCGCTACACCCAGGATCGGCAGAGCGGTGTCCGCGGTGGCGAAGTCCTTGCCGAATGCCTTGTCGAGCAGCAGATGCCCGCCGAACACGAAGATCAGCAACGCCGGTACGGCAGTGGCTGCGAGCACGGCGAGCGTCTTGAGCAGCACCGGGCGCGCGTCGCGGCCAACGCTCGTGCGGCGGGTGGCCTCCGGCAGCAAGTACATGCCCAGGCCAACCGCGATCCAGACCATCACCTTGGCCGCCACGGCCGCGGCCGCGTACGCCGACGCCGCGTCGTTGGACACGCGGTGCTTCACGACGATCACGTCGATGTTCTGAAGCACAGCGATCAGCGCCAGCGCCACGAGCGGCGCCCAGGCACGCGCGGCAAGGTCGCGCAGGCGCTCACCCACCGGCGCGGCATGGCCGGGCGGCGCGGTGTCGAGCTCGCGATGCAGCGCCAGGCCGAGCAGCGTGGCCATCGACGCGATCGACATCGTGGTGCCCAGATACGCGCCCGCGATGTCGAGGCCCACGCCCACCAGGATCAGGCCGAAGATCAGGCGCGTGGCGGCCTCGCCCACCAGGCTGATCCCCACCAGCCGGTAGCGCTGCAGGCCCTGCAGCGCACCACGCTGGACGCAGAGCACGAGCCACAGTGCCGCCGTGGGCACCACTGCGCCGGCGGCCCAGTGAGCGTCCACGCCGATGATCGAGCCGATTGGCCCGCGCAGGAGAAGCGACACCACCGTCACCGCCGCGGCGCCTATCAGGAGGCTGCGCATCCAGCCGCGAATTGCGGCGCCGCGGGCCGCTTCGCCCGTGGCGAGCGCGCCGCTCACCTCGCGCGCGACCGTCACCTGTAGCGCCGTGCCAGGTATCGACAGGATCAGAAATGCCGCTACGAGCGCAGCCAGGGAGCCGTAGCCGTCCTTCCCAAGCACACGGGCGAACACGACCGTGAACACGAGACCGAGCAGGTTCTGCCCGATCACCGCGACCGCCATCGTGGCCGCCTGACCCGTGTCGGTGCCGGCGAGCTCCTTCAGGCGCGCGATACGGGCGCGCGGCTGCGCCGGCTGCTCCAGCCGCACGGGCGGCTGCTCATCGGCGGTTCTTTCAGCGGTGGGCGGAATGACGAGACGTTCCCCGGGTTCTCCACTCTAGCCGTCCACCCCGAGCCCGGGCGAAGCTGCAGGCACGCCCGATATCCTCACGCCGGATGCAGGAACACGCTCTCGCCGAGCGCCTGATCACCTACGACACCTGCACAATCGAGGGGATCCAGAGCGCGGCCGGCTTCGTCAAAGGCTGGCTGGAGTCACGTGATGTCGACGTATCCGTCGGCAGCCACAACGGCCTGCCCGTGATCGCTGCCACCGTGGGCGCGGCGGCCGCGGCCAACGTGCCGACGGTCGTGTTCCACGGCCACCTCGACGTCGTGCCCGGGCGGCCGGAGCAGTTCGTGCCCCGCATCGACGGCGACCGCCTGTTCGGCCGCGGCGCCTACGACATGAAGGGCGGCCTCGCTTCGATGATGGTCGCCACGCGGGACCTCGCCGAGCAGCGCGATGTGCGCGTGCACCTCGTGGTCGTCTCCGACGAGGAGTCGGACGAGATCACGCAGAGGGGTTCGGACTACCTGGTCGAACAGGGCTATACGGGCGACTTCGCGATAACGGGCGAGCCCACGGACCTGCACATCGGGGTGCAGGCCAAGGGCGTCCTCGCCATGCGCATCGAGGTGAGCGGAAAGGCGGCACACGGCTCCACGCCGTGGCTTGGCGACAACGCCGTGCTGAAGGCGATCGACGTGTTCCGCCGGATCGAGTCGCTGCCGTTCGCGCGCGAGTCGTCGGAGTTCTTCGACCGGCCGTCGATCAGCCTCGGCCGCATCATCGGCGGCGACGTGATCAACAAGGTCCCCGACCTCTGCGCGATGGACGTGGACGTGCGCTACCTCCCGGGCCAGGATCCCGAGCGCATCCTCGAGAACGTGCGCTCGATCCCGGACGTGCACGTGTCGAAGGTCTTCATACGCGCGCCCGCGATGGTGGAACGCAGCAACCCGTACGTGCAGCTGCTCGCATCGGCGGTGGCCGAGGGCACGCCGGCCGAGCGCATCTCGGTGGGGCGCGACGGCGCTTCCGACGCCATCAGCTTCATCGAGGCGGGCGTGCCCGCCGTGGAGTTCGGCCCCGAGGGCGCGGGCCACCACGGGCCGGAGGAGTGGGTGTCAATCGGCTCGCTCTCCCGCTACCGCACGGCGCTTGTGGAGTTTGTACATCTGATCGCTCAGCAGCGGACCCCGGCCAAGCACCTGCGCATTGCCTAACGACGCACCACCGCGAGGAGGCGGGCTCTGGAAGCGCATCCTTCTGGGTGCGTTCCTGATCGTCGTCGCCACCGCCGGCGCCACGTCGGTGGCCGCGTTCCACGAGGTCAAGCGCGTGGTGAACGCGTTCAACGAGTCGCCGGCGCTTCAGCTCGGCCAGTCGGATCTCTCCACCGCCGCCCCGGGCAAGCCGCAGACGATCATGCTGCTCGGTTCCGACGCCCGCGTGAAGGGCGCGTCCGGCTACGGTGGCGGACAGCGCTCGGACACGATCATCCTGATCCGGCTCGACCCGTCGAAGAAGGCCACGGCGCTGCTCTCCATCCCGCGCGACCTCAAGGTGAGCATCCCGGGCCACGGCGTGGACAAGATCAACGCGGCGTACGAGCTGGGTGGGGCGAAGCTCGCGCTCGAGACCGTCAAGGAGATCACGGGCCTTCGCATCAACCACGTGATCAGCGTGAACTTCCTCGGTTTCGCGGACGCGGTGAACCAGCTCGGCTGCGTCTACATGGACATCGACCACCGCTACTACAACCCGGGCGGCGCCTACGCCGCCATCGACCTGCAGCCGGGCTACCAGCGGATGTGCGGCCGCGACGCGCTCTCGTACGTGCGCTTCCGCCACACGGACACGGACATCGTGCGCGCCTCGCGCCAGCAGCAGTTCCTCGCGCAGATGAAGCAGCAGGTGTCGCTCGGCACGCTGTTCGGGGAGCGGGACAAGCTGCTGAAGATCTTCGGAAAGTACACGCGCTCGGACATTCACTCCACGTCCGCTGTGCTGCGGCTGCTCAAGCTCGCGCTCGCCTCGGCCGGCCACCCGATCCAGCAGATCCCGTTCGACGGCACGCTCGGCGCGAGCTACGTCTACGCCAGCGACGCCCAGATGCACAAGATGGCGCGCGAGTTCATTGGCGTGGAGAGCAGCACCCCTGCCACGAAGCCCGCGCCGAAGCGCACGAGCCATCGGCACAAGCGGCACAAGCATTCGACCAATCCGGCCAACTTCGGCCTGATCGACTCCTCGGCGACCGGGAAGCAGGTGGCGCTGCAGGCGGTGTCGGGCGGCGCGCGGCTGCCAGTGTTCTACCCGCGCCTGATCGGAAGCGGAGACACGATTCTCTCGCCGCCGCGGGCATACGACTTCATCACCAAGCAGCACAAGCACAAGCCCGCCTACCGGATCGTCGTGCAGGCGCCGGGCCTCGGCCAGTACTGGGGCATCCAGGGCCTCGCCAACTTCAATCCGCCGATCCTGGGTGGCCCGCACGAGGTACGCCACTACCACGGTCAGGCCTTCGACGTGTATTTCGAGGGCAACGTGACCCGCACGGTCGCCTGGAAGACGGGGCACTCGTGGTACTGGGTCCAGAACACCCTGTCCGGCGTGCTGACCGAAGATCAGATGATCACCATCGCCCGCACAGCGCAGCGGCTATAGGCTGCCCCGTCTCTTATGCCTGAACTGGAGCCGATAGGCGTCATCGGTGTTGGCTGGGTGGGCCTCGTCACCGCGGCCTGCTTCGCCGAGCTTGGACACGAGGTGTACTGCCGGGACATCGTGCAGGAGAAGGTCGAGGCGCTCGAGCGCGGCGAGCTTCCGATCTACGAGCCGGGCCTGCAGGAGCTCGTTGAGCGGGGCCGCGAGCGGCTTCACTTCACCACCGACATGCAGCAGGTGCTCGATGCCGCCGAGCTGCTGTTCTGCTGCGTGGACACGCCGCCCACGTATTCCGGCGACGCCGACCTCTCGCGCGTGGAGCGCGTGCTCGACGAGATCGGCGGCTCCACGAACCACGCGCTCGTGATGAAGAGCACCGTGCCCGTCGGCACCGGCCGCTCGATCAAGCGCCGCAGCCCGAATCTCGGCTACGTGTCGAACCCGGAGTTCCTCAAGGAGGGCTCGGCGGTGGATGACTTCATGAAGCCGGATCGCGTGGTGGTGGGCGCCGCGGACGGCTCCGGGGAGTTCGGCGACCGCGTGGCCGCTCTGTACGGGCCGCTCGGCGCTCCGATCGTGCACACCGATGTGGCCAGCGCGGAGATGATCAAGCTCGCCTCGAACGCCTTTTTGGCCACGAAGATCTCGTTCATCAACGAGATCGCGAACGTGTCCGAGGAGCTCGGGGCGGACGTGAGCGAGGTAGCGCGGGGGATGGGCCTCGACGCGCGGATCGGGCCGCAGTTCCTGCGGGCGGGGATTGGGTATGGGGGGTCTTGTCTCGTGGGCGACGAGACCGTCTTGATGCGGCGCTGCGGGCGGACGACGCTGATCTCGTTTGAGGAGCTGTGGCGCCTGTTCGAAACGGAGGTGCATGACGGCTCCGTCGGAGTGATCGAGCCTGACGACCTCGAGGTGCTGTCGTGGGTGCCAGGGGACGACAAGCCGCGGTTCATGCCGGTCGCGGCTGTTACGCGGCGCCACTACGACGGCGAGCTACTCACGATCAACACGGCGGCAGGGCACCGCGTCCAGTGCACGAGCGACCACCCGTTCTTCGTCGCCGACACCGAAGGCGGTGTCCGCGTGAAGCTTGCTCGCGAACTGCTGGTTGGGGATGACCTGCCGGCTCTGGACATCGCCATCCCAGATAGCTGTTCCACAGCAACAGGCACTTGGGATAGCTCCAGTGGCGCGATCGTTTCGCAGCGCCCGATGAGCGCGCCGGTGACCCGTGCGCTCCCGCTGGCGCGCCTCGCGGAGGACCTCGATTCGCTCGTCGTCGGACGCTCAGCAATCACCGCTGTGGCCGCGTCCACCTCGGCCGGACCCGTCTTCTCCCTCGAGATTCCCGAGGCGAATTCTTTCGTCATGGGTGATTGCGTTATTTGCCACAACTGCTTCCCCAAAGACGTCTCCGCTCTCAAGCAGCTCGCCGGCAACACCGGCTACCACTTCCAGCTCCTCACCGCGGTGATCGAGGTGAACGAGCTTCAGAAGCGGCGGACCATCAGCAAGCTGAAGAAGCACCTCGGGTCGCTCGTGGGCAAGGAGATCGCGCTTCTCGGCGTGGCGTTCAAGCCGAACACCGACGACATCCGCGAGGCCACCAGCCTGGTGCTCGCCGGCCGGCTTCAGGGCGAGGGCGCGAACGTGAGGGCGTACGATCCCGTGGCGGGAGATAGAGCCGCGGACGTCCTGGGTAACGGGGTGAAGATCTGCTCCTCAGCGCAGGAAGCGCTCGAGGGAGCGGATGGCGCCGTGCTCGTGACCGAATGGCCGGAGTTCGCGGAGCTCGACTGGGAGAACGACGTGAAGCATCTGATGAAAACCCCGCTGGTGGTGGACGGTCGCAACTTCCTCGACCGCGAGAAGCTCACCACGAGCGGCTTCACCTACGAGGGCGTAGGCCGCTAGCTCGATGCAGGCGCTCGTACTCGCCGGCGGCGAGGGAACTCGTCTACGGCCGCTCACGCACACGGTGCCCAAGCCGGTGATGCCTCTCGCGGGCCGCCCCTTCCTCACCTTCATGCTCGACTGGCTGCGCGGCCACGGCGTGGACGACGTGCTGCTGTCCTGCGGCTTTCTCGCGCATGCCGTCGAGGACGTGCTGGGCGACGAGCACGAGGGCATGCGCCTCCGCTACGTGCACGAGGACGTTCCGCTCGGCACGGCCGGGCCGGTCCGCCTCGCCGCCGACGAGGGACTGCTCGCGGAGCGTCTGTTCGTGCTGAACGGCGACGTGCTCACCGACATGGACCTCACCTCCCAGCTCGCCTTCCACGACGAGAAGGGCGCGCTGGGAACGCTCGCGCTGATCGCGGTGGAGGACACGTCGAGCTACGGCGTCGTGCCCACGGACGACGACGGCGCGGTGCTCGAGTTCCGCGAGAAGACGCCCGGACCCGCGCCCACGAACCGCATCAACGCCGGGGCGTACGTGATCGATCGCGAGGTGGTGGAGCGCATCCCGCCGGGCCGCGCGGTCTCGTTCGAGCGCGAGGTCTTCCCGGCACTCGTGGGCAACGGGCTCTACGGCTACATGTCCGAGGGCTACTGGATCGACATCGGCACGCCCGAGCGCTATCTCGAGGCCACGTACGACCTTCTGTCCGGGCGCGTGAAGAGCACGCTGCCGCCGCGCGACGAGACGGGCTCGCTCGTGTATGAACCGGCGCTGATCGCGGGCGCGCACATCGGCCCGCAAAGCGTGCTCGGCCCGCATTGCAGCGTCGGCGCCGATTCGGCGGTCGAGCGCTCCGTGCTGCACGAGCGGGTTACCGTCGGCAGCGGCTGCGCGATCCGCGACGCGGTGCTCGGCGATCACGTGCACGTGGGTGACGGCGCGGAGATCGGCCGAGGCGCGATGCTCGGCAGCGGCGTGGTGGTGGAAGCCGGCGAGGTGGTGGAGCCGAACGCGCGGCTCGACCCGGGGGCGAGAGTGGGATGACCGACCTCACGCGCGACACCATCGCCGCCGTGGACCCGCGGGGCATGCTCGGCGACGTGCTCGAGCAGCCGGCGCACCTCACGGACGCGCTGTGGCGAGTCGAATCCGCGGCGATAAACAGCTTCGAGGCGCACGGTGGCCTTGCCATCTGCGGGATGGGCGGCTCGGCCATCGGCGCCGACCTCGCAGCCGCCGCTGTGGGCGAGCGCGCGCGCAACCCGATCTACACGCTGCGCCGCTACGACCTGCCTCCGTGGATCGGGGAGGAGACCGCGATGCTCTTCTCGAGCTACTCGGGCAACACCGAGGAGACGCTCTCCTGCTACGAGGCCGCGGGCAAGGCGGGCGCGAAGCGAATCGCTCTAACCACGGGGGGCAAGCTCGCCGAGGCCGCGCGCGCGGACGGCGTGCCGGTGATCGGCGTGCCGTCGGGCATGCAGCCACGCGCGGCGGTGGGCTACATGGCGGTGTGCTCGCTCGAGGTGGCGGCGCTGTGCGGAGCGGCGCCTTCATTGCGAAGTGAGATCGAGGCCGCCGCCGGGCTCCAGCGCAGGCTCGCCGACGAGTGGGGTCCGGACGCGGCGGAGGACTCGCTCGCCAAGTCGCTCGCGCGAAAGCTGCAGGGGTCGATCCCGGTCACGTACGGTGCGGGGCTCACCGCGCCGGTCGCGCGCCGGTGGAAGACGCAGATCAACGAGAACGCCAAGCTGCACGCCTTCTTCGCTGAGCTTCCGGAGGCGGACCACAACGAGATCTGCGGCTGGGAGAGCCACGAGCCGCTGTCGGTGGTCTTCCTCGACGACAGGACGCTTCACCCGCGCCTGCGCCGCCGCATCGAGCTCACCGCCGAAATCGCGCGCGACGGCGCGAAGGCGGTGGAGGTTGTGGAGTCGGTGGGGGAGAGCGCGTTCGAGCGGATGATGTCGCTCGTGTTCCTGGGCGACCTCATGTCGGTGTACCTCGCCGTGCTCGGGGGGACCGACCCGATGCCGGTGGGCGTGCTCGAGCGCTTCAAGGTCGAGCTGGGGTAGCGGATCGGCGGCCCCGCGCCACCAGACTCACCGCCACCGCGGCCGCCAGCACGCCCATCACGCAGCTCATCGCCACGCCCGCGCTCCGCAGCCCGATCGCCTGGGTGAGCAGCCCGACCGCGACAGTGGGCACGCACAGTCCCGCATAGAGCACGACGAAGAAGGTCGCGTTCACCTCGCCCCGCCGCTCGGGCGGGGTCTCGGCCGCGAGCGCCGCGAGGCCACCGCCCATCGCAAGCCCCTGCCCGATTCCGGCCGCCACGCCGCCCAGCACGAGAAGCGCTAGCGACTCCGCTTCGAGCGCCGCGATCACGAACACTGCCGCGGCGACCGTGCCCGCGTCGCCGGTGACGAGTGCCGCGCGGTCGGAGATCCGCACGATCGCTATCTGCCCCACCACCGAGGCCATGAAGAGCAGCCACACGATGGCGCCGGCTGTCACGTGGCTGTGGAAGCCGAGGAACTTCGCGAGAAATGTCGGGCCGAGCGAGCCGAACAGCCCCGGGAAGGCGAACGCGGCGAAGCCTCCAAGCCCCGCGCGGGCGAACGTCCCGCGCACCTCCTCGGGCACGGCCAGCTTTTGCGGCGCGAAGCGCGGGTGCTCCTTCACTTCCACCGGCTCGGGCGCCAGCAGGATGCCGGGCAGGGCTGGGATGAGCAGCGCCAGGTGCATCCAGTACGGCAGCCGCAGCGGGATCACACCGGCCTGCGCAAGCGCGCCGGCCAGCAGCGGGCCGAGGCCGAGCCCGCCCAGCGTCACGGCCGCCGCGATGGCGGCGTTTCGCTGGCGCTTGTCCGCGGGCGAGAAGTCGATCAGCGTGGCGGTGGCGGTGCCGGTGAAGGTGCCGGCGGACAGGCCGGACAGCAGCCTCCCCACGAGCAGAGGCGCGAGCCCCTGCGCAACCAGGAAGACCACGCTGCTCAACGCCGCGCACGCGAGGCCCGCCAGCAGCACAGGTCGCCGGCCGATCTCGTCCGACAGCCGCCCGGTGAGGATCAGCCCGCAGATCACGCCCACCGCGTACACCGCGAAGATCACCGTGATCACCAGCTCGCCGAAGCCGAACCGCGACTGGTAGAGCGGGTAGAGCGGAGTCGGCAGCGTTGTGCCGATCATCGTCACGAGCAGCGCGTAGGCCACCGCGACGAAGCCGGCGGTGGTGGAGAGGGGGCGATTCACGTGTGCCTACTTGTCTGCTGCGTGGTGCCGGTAAACCTTGACATCATCGTGCTAAGGTTGCCGTCGGCATGGACGGTCTCACCATCAACGAGGCTGCGGAGACGACCGGATGGTCGCCTCGCATGCTGCGCTACCTCGAGAGCGTGGGCCTGATCCAGCCTCCCCGTACCGACTCCGGCTACCGGAAGTTCGGTCCCGAGGAGCTCCAGCGGCTGAGGACGCTGCGCGAGCTGCTCGGCCGCTTCGACTGCGGCCTCTCCGACATCGCGTTCGCCAAGCGGATGCGCGAGGACGAGGAGCTGAGGCAGGCCGTGGACACCTGGTTCGAGTCCGCGCCCCGGCTGCCGGAGGGCGTGGCGTCCGACGACTGGCTGCGCTGGGAGCAGGAGAAGCACCAGCGGCTGCTCGGCATCGCCGCATGACGGACACAAAGATTTCTGACCCGAAGGCGGAGGTTTCATGACCACCACACCCACCACCGAGAAGACCAGCGACTTCAAGGTTGCCGACCTCTCGCTCGCGGCGTTCGGCCGCAAGGAGATCGAGCTCGCCCAGCACGAGATGCCGGGTCTCATGGCATGTCGCGAGGAGTACGGCGACGCCCAGCCGCTCAAGGGCGCGCGCATCACCGGCTCGCTCCACATGACGATCCAGACCGCGGTGCTGATCGAGACGCTCACGGCGCTCGGCGCCGAGGTGCGCTGGTGCAGCTGCAACATCTTCTCGACCCAGGACCACGCGGCCGCCGCGGTTGTGGTGGGACCCGACGGCACCCCGGACGACCCTCAGGGCGTGCCCGTGTACGCGTGGAAGGGCGAGACGCTCGAGGAGTACTGGTGGTGCACCGAGCAGGTGCTGCGCTGGCCCGACGGCGACGGCCCGAACATGATCCTCGACGACGGCGGCGACGCCACGCTGCTCGTGCACAAGGGCGTGGAGTTCGAGAAGGCCGGCGCCGTGCCGTCGCCTGACACCACGGACAACACCGAAATGAAGGTGATCCTCGGCGTGCTCCAGCGCTCCCTCGAGGAGGACAGCCAGCGCTGGACGAACATCGCCGCCGGCATCAAGGGCGTGACGGAGGAGACCACCACAGGGGTGAACCGGCTCTACCAGATGCAGGAGGCGGGCCAGCTCCTGTTCCCGGCGATCAACGTGAACAACTCGGTGACGAAGTCGAAGTTCGACAACATCTACGGCTGCCGCCACTCGCTCGTGGACGGCATCAACCGCGCCACCGACGTGATGATCGGCGGCAAGATGGCCGTGATCTGCGGCTTCGGCGACGTCGGCAAGGGCTGCGCCTCGTCGCTCCGCGGCCAGGGCGCTCGCGTGGTGATCACCGAGATCGATCCCATCTGCGCGCTGCAGGCCGCGATGGAGGGCTACGAGGTGAAGACCCTCGAGGACGTCGTGGAGGAGGCGGACATCTTCGTCACCACCACGGGCAACAAGGACATCATCCGTGCCGACCACATGGCGCGCATGAAGCACCAGGCCATCGTGGGCAACATCGGCCACTTCGACAACGAGATCGACATGGCCGGGCTCGAGCGCTACGAGGGCATCGAGCGGATAAACATCAAGCCGCAGGTGGACGAGTGGCGCTTCCCGGACGGCCACTCGATCATCCTGCTGTCGGAGGGCCGGCTGCTCAACCTCGGCAACGCCACGGGCCACCCGAGCTTCGTGATGTCGAACTCGTTCACGAACCAGACGATCGCCCAGATCGAGCTGTTCACGAAGACCGACGAGTACGAGAAGCAGGTCTACGTGCTGTCGAAGAAGCTCGACGAGAAGGTGGCGCGGCTGCACCTCGACGCCCTCGGCGTGCATCTCACGGAGCTCACCGAGGAGCAGGCGGCGTACATCGGCGTGCCCGTTGAGGGGCCGTATAAGCCGGAGCACTACAGGTACTAGGTCGCACGTCGCAGGTCGCAGGTGTGACCTCCGATATCGCTGATGTTGCGCTCGCTGACTCTGGTCAGCGGCGTATTGAATGGGCCGATTCGCAGATGCCCGTTCTTCGTCAGATCCGCGAGCGGTTCGCTTCCGAGCGGCCGCTCGAGGGTCTGGTGGTGGGCGCGTGTCTTCACGTGACCGCCGAGACGGCGGGGCTCGTGCGGGCGCTTCAGGACGGAGGCGCCTCGGTTGCCATCTGCGCTTCCAATCCTCTGTCGACTCAGGACGACGTGGCGGCGGCGCTGGTGGACCGGCACGGCGCCGGCGTGTACGCGATCCATGGCGAGGGGCCGGACACGTACTACCGCCACATCGACGCTGTGTGCGATCAGCATCCGCGGGTCACGCTCGACGACGGCGCGGACCTCGTGTCGATGCTCCACGCCCAGCGCGAGGCGCAGCTGCCGGAGATCGTCGGAGGCACGGAGAGCACCACCACCGGCGCGCTGCGCGTGCGCGCGCTCGTGGCGGCCGGGCGGCTGGCGTTCCCCGTGCTCGCGGTGAGCGACGCGGCGGCGGCCTCGCTGATCGAGAACCGCTACGGCACCGGGCAGTCCACGCTCGACGGCATCGTGCGCGCCACCAATGTGCTGCTGGCGGGGAGCCGCATGGTGGTGCTCGGCTACGGCTCGAGCGGGCGAGGCGTTGCGCTACGCGCACGCGGGGCCGGGGCGAAGGTGATCGTTTGCGAGGTGGACCCGCTGCGAGCTCTCGAGGCCGCGATGGAGGGGTACGAGGTGATGCCCGCCGTGGAGGCCGCGTCGCTCGGGGACGTCTTCATCACGGTGACCGGAAACCGGGGGGTGCTCACCAGCGCCCACTTCAAGGCGATGAAGGACGGAGCGCTGCTCTGCAACGCCGGCCACTTCGACGTGGAGATCGACAAGCCGGCGCTCGAGAAGCTCACGAAGTCGGAGCGCACCGTGCGACCGCTCGTGGAGGAGCACGTGCTGCGCGACGGGCGCCGGCTGCACCTGCTCGCCGAGGGACGCGTGGTGAATCTGGCGGGAGCCGAGGGGCATCCCGGCGCGGTGATGGACATGCACTTCAGCGCGCATGCGCTGTCGGTGGAGCACCTGGCGCGGTCCCGCGAGCGGCTCCACAACCGGGTGCACGACGTGCCCGCCGAGATCAACCGCGAGATCGCGCGGCTCAAGCTCGAGGCGCTGGGCGTCACCATCGACGAGCTCACGAAGAAGCAGCTCGACTACCTGAGCTCCTGGGAGCAGGGCACCTGAATCCGGGTGTCTCCATTTGCCTCTCAATATCGAAGGCAAGTGGAGACACCTCGTCCGCCGGCCCGGCCCAACGGCTGCGAGCGCGTGAGAATCGTCTAATCCTCACGCTCATATGCGCGAGCCCACGCGCGCGCGTAAGCGGGGGCATACCTCATCTGTGCGGAATTTCATGCGCGTTAGCGGCGCAAAGTGACGTGGCTCACACGAAGTTGGTTTCGCCCGACGGCTTCTGGTGAAAAAGTCAAGTCGGGCCGCAACTCTTTGCTTGTGGGCTCGTTGCAGTAGGCAGTCGAACAGCGTCGTCAGTTTGGCGGGACGCTGTTTCTTCCACTAGGGGGGCGCTCGCACATCCGCTTTGAAGCGGGTGTCTTTGCCGCGAGGCCAGAACGAACCCCGGGGCAGGGGGAAGTTGGACAACGCACCAAAAGGAGGGTCGAGTTGCGTCTCGACATAGTGATTCCTGCGCATAACGAGGAAGAGCGGATTGGCCCGATGCTCGATGCCTACCGAGCCCGCTGCTCCGATCCGGAAGCACGCTTCGTCGTCGCGCTCGACCGTTGCCGCGACAGGACGGAGGAGATCGTCCGCGGCCACCGGGAGGTCGACCGGCGCGTGGAGATCGTGCATTACCCCAAGCTTGGGAAGGGCGGCGTGCTGATGGAGGCATTCAGGCGCTGCGACGGTGACTACGTCGGGTTCGTCGACGCCGACTGCGCGACTCCGCCAAGCGAGTTCGTGCGGCTCGCCGAGATCGCGGCGAAGGCCGACGGCGCGGACGGTGCCATCGCCGGCCGCCGCCATCCCGCGGCGATCCTGCCGGCGCGGCGCCCGCTGGTGCGCCGGATCGCCAGCGCCGGGTTCGCGTTCGGCATCCGCCGGCTCTTCCGTCTTCCGTACGGCGATACCCAGTGCGGCGCGAAGGTCCTCCGCCGCGACGTGGTGGAGAAGGCGCTGCCGCTCATGTCGTCGCGAGACTTTCTCTTCGACGTCGACCTGCTGATCGTCGCGCGGCGGCTCGGCTACCGCATCGTCGAAGTGCCCACGATCTGGATCGATCAGGCGGGCTCGCGCCTTCGCGCGCGCTCCGACACGCTGCGCATGGCGGCGTCCGCGCTCAGGCTGTGGCTCCACCACCGCGTGATTCCGGTGGACCCGGCCGCGGCCGATCCGGTGCGCGAGGACACGCTGGCCCCGCGCGATCGCACCGAGGAGGAGACGGATCGTGTCCCGTCCTGACGTCGCTCTGATCACTCCTTACCCGCCGCTCGGGCAGCGCCACGCCGGACACAGCGGCGTGACCTCCTACGCCGGGAACCTCGCCCACGCGCTGGCGGCCGAGGGCGCGAGCGTGACAGTGGTCGCGCCGGACGAGCCGGGTGAGCCGCCCGTCGCACAGGACGGTCCCGTGCGCGTGGAGCGCCGCTTCAGGCGCGGCGCGGGCGCCCTGCCGGTGGCCGGGCGTGCCGCGAAGCAGACGAAGGCGCCCGTCGTGCACCTCCAGCATGAGCTCTTCCTCTACGGCGGGCCGAGCTCGATCCCCGGGCTGATGGCCGCTCTCGCCGGCCGCCGCCGCGACGGCACCGCACAGGTGGTGACGATGCACCAGGTGGTCGAGTCCTCCACGATCGACCGCTCGTTCACGCAGCTTCATCGCGTCCAGGCGCCCGCCGTGCTCGCGCGAGCGGGGCTCGCCACCGTGCAGCAGGCGATCCGCCGCCTCTCCTCGCGAGTGATCGTGCACGAGCCGTCGTTCGCCGAGATGGTGGGGAACGCCGTGGTGGTGCCGCACGGCGTGGAGACCGCCGCGCCGGTGGACCGCGAGCACGCCCGCGCCGAGCTCGGCCTCGATCACCGCCTCACCGTGCTGTGCTTCGGGTTCCTCGCCCCGTACAAGGGCCTCGAGACTGCGCTCGAGGCCGCCGAGCTCGCGGGCGACCGGGTGCGGCTCGTGATCGCAGGCGGCGAGCATCCGCGCCTTGCGGCGTCGGGCGACAGCTACGCCGACGAGCTGCGCGACCGTTACGGCGCGACCGCCACGTTTACGGGCCGGGTGCCCGAGGAACAGGTCGCGACTTGGTTCTCAGCGGCCGACATCGCGCTCTTCCCGTATCCGCGCCCGTTCTCGAGCAGCGGCTCGCTCGCGCTTGCGCTGGCGCACCGCACGCCCTTCCTCGTGTCGCCCCAGCTCGGGCAGACGATCGGCGCGCCGGAGTCGATCACGGTCCCGCTCGACCCGCCGGTGCTCGCCAACCGCCTGAAAGAGCTCGCGGGTGCTCCCGCCCGGCTCGAGGGGCTCCGCGAGAGCTGCGCCGGGTTCGGTTCCGGCCGCTCCTGGTCGGACGTGGCGCGGCGTCACCTCGAGCTCTACGAGGAGGTGCGCTGATGCCACGCGTTCTCCTCGCCGGTGCCTTCGGGCAGCACAACCCCGGGGACGAGGCTCTGCTCGACGCATTCGTGCGCGGCCTCCCCGAGTGGGACCACGTGGCCACGAGCAGCGACCCCGCGCATACCCGCGGGCGCGGCATCGACGCCGTGCCGAGCTGGAGCGCCGTGAAGGTGGCCGCGGCCACGCGCCGCTCTGACGCCGTGATCTTTGCGGGGGGCACCGTGTTCAAGGAGCTCGACCCGCGCGTGAACCGGCCGCCGAACGACCTGCTCGTGAAGGCGGTCATGCTGGCGGCTGGGAGCAAGGCCCAGGGCAAGCCGCTGGCGATGGTCGGCCTTGGAGTGGGGAGCCTGCCCGAGGGCAGCCCGCGAGTGCTCGCGCGTACTCTCGTCCGCTTCCCCGACCTGCTCGTGCTGCGTGACGAGGAGTCGGCTGAGGCGCTCAGCCACAGCGGCGCGCCGCTGCCCTTCCGCGTGGGCGCCGATCCGGCGTGGACTCTGCTGGACGCGCCGCCCGAGTCGCACGAGAACGGCAGTGACTCGATCGTCGTCGCGCTCAGCAGCCACTGCGGCGGCCCGGACCTCGCCGACCGCCTGGTCGAGGCCCTGGCGCCGCTCGGTGAGTACCGGATCAAGGTGCAGCCCTGGCAGGTGGTCGGCCCCACCACCGACATCCCGCTGGCGCGTGAGATCGAGCGACGGCTGCCGCGAGTGGAGATCCTTCCGCCGCCTCACGATCTCCTGGACGCGCGCGAGCTCTTCTCGCGCGCGCACATGGTGCTGAGCCTGCGCTTCCACGCGCTCGTGGCGGCGGCTTCCGCCGGCGTCCCGTTCGTGGCGATGGCGCACGAGCCGAAGCTCGCGGGGCTCGCGCGTCGCCTGCACCAGCAGGCCGTGCGTCCCGAGGAGGCGCCCGCGCGGATTACGGAGGCGGTCCGTGACGCGGGTAATGGCCCGGCACCACGGCCGGCCGCGGTCCGTGCCGAGATCGCTCGCGCCGAGGAGTCGTTCCGCCTCACCAGGCTGCTGCTCAACCGCGGCCGCTCGCCCGACGCCGCGGAGGTCTCAGGACTGCCGCTCGTTCCCGAACCGATCGCGTCATGACCACCGCTGCGTACCGCGACACAACCGCCCCGGCGGCATCCGCGACCGTTCTCGGGCGCGGCCGTGCGGCGCTCGCGTTCGCCCGCGAGCAGAGCTTCGTGGCCACCGGGCAGGTGCTGTCGGGAGTCGGCAACCTCGCCTTCGTCCTCGTGATGGCGAGGGTGCTCGCGCCGCGCGGCTTCTCGCAGCTCGCCGCGTTCCTTGCGATGTACCTCCTCGTGCACGTGCCCGCTTCGAGCCTGAGCGCGGGTAGCGCGCTCCGGCCCGCGATCAACCGCCACACGCGTCGCCGCGCGGTCGCTGCGGGCGCGCTCGTGGGAGTGATCCTGCTCGCGGCCGCGGTGCCGCTCGCGCCGGTGCTCGACCTGCCGGTGGCGCTCATCTGCGTGCTCGCCGCGGCGCCGCCCGCAGCCGGCCTGCTCGCGCTCGAGCGCGGTCGCCTCTACGGCTCCGGCCAGCTCGGCCGCAGTGTCGCCTCGCTTCTTGTGGAGCCCGCCGTCCGGCTCACCGCCGGGATCGCGCTCGCGCTCGCCATCGGCCCCACCGGCGGCGCCATCGGCGTGATCGTGGCGGGTTACTGCGCGCTGCTCGTGGCTTCGCGGCGGCGCCGCCGCTCGCACGCACCTGACGTGCCAGGCGCCGTGGTGCCGGGCGCGTCCGGCGAGCCGCCGCAGACGCAGCCGTCGGAGGAAGAGCGGCCGGCGGTGCGCCACGCCGCCTCGGCGAGCGGCTGGGTGGTACTCGCGTTCCTGCTGCTCGCCGTGCTCCAGAACCAGGACGTGCTGTTTGCCAACGCGCTCCTCCCGTCCGGGGAGGCGGGCCGCTTCGCCGTGCTCTCCACGCTCGGCGGCATCTCCGCGCTCGCCAGCACCACGGTGCCCCTCGTGCTGCTTCCGCGCGCGGCGCGCGGCGAGCGTCACGCGCTGCCGGTGGCGGTGCTCGTGGCGGCCACCCTCGGCTTCGGCGCGGTGCTCGCGCTCCTCATCGCCCCCGCCCACACGATCGGCGCGATCTTCGGCAACCGCTATGCCAATCTGGACACCCTCGCGCCGCTGTACCTGCTCGCGATGGCGCTGCTGGGTATCGCGCGCGTGTTCGTGGCGGCCCGCTGCGCGAGCGGCCGGGCGCGGACGATGGTGCTGCTCCTCGCACTCGTGGCCGCCGCGCACGTGGGGCTGATCCTCGCGATGTCGGGCAGCGCCCGCGGTGTGGCCACCGCCACGCTCAGCGCCACCGTGCTGCTCGCAATCGCACTCGCTGCCGGCACCGTGATCCCGCTCCCCGAGCGCACGAGGCGCCGGGCGCGCCCCACGCCTTTCCCGCGCTCCCAGCGGCGCCGTGAGCAGCCGGAGCAGCCGCCTCAACCGGTCGAGCAGCCGCTCTCGAGCCGGTTGCGCACCGCGCTGCCGGTGCTCGTTCTGATGGGCATCGGCCTCGCGCTGCGGCTCGACGTGACGCGCGGCATCTGGGTGGACGAGGCCACTTCGATCTCGCAGGCGCGGATGCCGTTCGGGCAGATGATCCACAACATCCGCACGACGGACGTGCACCCGCCGGGGCACCACACAATCCTGTGGCTCACGATCCGGCTGATCGGGTCGAGCCAGCTCGCGGTGCGCATCCCGTCGATCATCGCGGGCACGCTGCTCATCGGCGCGCTGTATCTCGCCGGGCGCGAGCTGTGGGACCGCCGGGCGGGGCTCGTGGCCGCCGCGGTGGGCACTGTCGCGCCGTTCATGGTCTGGTACTCGCAGGAGGCGCGGATGTACGCGTTCTTCATGCTGTTCGCCACGCTGGCGCTCTGGTCTCAGGTGCGCGCGGTACGGCGCGGCGGCGCGCGCAATTGGGCCCTGTACGCCGTGTTCACGGCGGCGATGCTGTGGACCCAGTACTTCACGATCCTGCCGATCCTCGTGCAGCAGCTCGGCTTCGTGGCGGCGGCCTGGCACCGCCGCCGTGAGCGAGGAGAGCTCGGCAGGCTGTTGCTCGGCTGGGGCGCAGCGATCGCCTTCGTCGTCGTCGCGTTCCTGCCCCTGTGGCCGATCCTGCACGACCAGCTTCAGGCCTACAAGTCGCGTGGCTCAGGCGCACTCGCATCCGCGCCGTCGCAGGCGGGCGCCGGTGTGTCGCAGGCGGGCAACACGATGTCGATCTACGCCGTGATCGCGAACTTCATCTGGGCGATCTGGGGCTACCACTCGGACCAGACGATGGCCGCAATTGCCGCAATGTGGCCGGCGGGAATGCTGCTCGCCCTGCTCACGCTCGGACGCGGCCGTTCGCGTGTGTCGCTGCTGGTCGTGGGCATCGCGGTGATCCCCGCGGCGATCCTCTTCGTGATCGGGCTGCACAAGCGCGACCTCTTCGAGATCCGCTACTTCGCGGCCGCCGTGCCGGCTCTGCTCCTCCTGTTCGCCCGCGTGACCACAGGCTGGACCGCCAGCAGGCTCGGCCGCATCGCGCTCGCGGTGGGCCTCGTGGCGACCATGGCCGTCGGCCTCGCTGACCAGCAGCTCAACGGCACGAACCCCCGCCGCTACGACTTCGAGGGCGCGCTCACCCGGGTGCAGGACGAGATGCGGCCCGGTGACGTGCTCGTGTACGAGCCGGGATTCCTGCAGCCGGTGATCAGCTACTACGTGCCGAAGCTCAACAAGCGCCCGCTCGACGCTGGTCTGCCGAAGGCGTCGCAGCCGCAGATGACGACCGTGCGCCGCGTTCACCACGTACGCGTTCGGGTCAGGGGGCACGGTCACGTGCACAGCCGCCTGGTGAAGAAGGTCGTGCGCGTGCGCGTGCGCCAGCCGGCGAAGCCGCACGGCCGCGTGTTCCTGCTCGCGAGCTTCCTCGACAAGCCGCAGTACGCGTCGAGCACGGGCGCGGCGATAGCGAAGATGGAAAAGGCACTCCACCGCCGGCTCGTCCAGCACTTCACGCTGCCCCAGATCAAGGTGTGGGTGTTCCAGTGATGCGCCGCGACCTGAGGCTCAGCCCACCCACGTGGCGGCCGCTGCCGGCGGACTGGCCGCGCCGCCGCCTGCGCCTGATACTGCTGGTGGGGCTCAACCTGCTGCTCGCCTTCTGGTACTTCAGCTGGCTCGCGCGCCCTGAGCGCATCGGCATGCCGCTTCTGTTCGGCCTGCTCATAGCGGCCGAGCTGTTCAACCTGTTCCAGGCCGTTGGCTTCTGGTGGACGGGGGTGCGCGGACGGCGCTGGATATCGGTCGCGCTTCCGTACCCGCGCTGGGTCGACGTGGACGTGTTCGTGCCCGTGTACGGCGAACCCGCCGAGATCGTCGAGCCGACGATCGAGGCCGCCACCAAGATGCGCGGCGCCGAGGTGCAGGTGTGGCTGCTCGACGACGGCGCCAGCGACGAGATGGAGGCGCTCGCGGAGCGCCACGGCGCACGCTACCTGCGCCGCCCGCGCAACCACGGCGCGAAGGCCGGCAACATCAACAACGCCCTGCGGCACAGCAGCGCGCCATACGTGGTCGTGCTCGACTCGGATCACGTGCCGCACGAGACCTTCCTCGAGAAGACGCTCGGGCACATGTGCGACCGCCGCGTGGCGTTCGTGCAGACGCCGCAGTACTACGCGAACCACGACGCCAACCCGCTCGCGAGCGCGGCCTGGGCGCAGCAGGCGCTCTTCTTCGGCGCGATCGCGCACGGCAAGGACGGCATCGGCGCGACCTTCTGCTGCGGCACCAACGTGCTCTTCCGCCGCGAGGCGCTCGAGGACATCGGCGGCTTCCCCGAGGAGTCGCTCACCGAGGATTTCGAGCTCTCCATCGAGATGCACTCGCGCGGCTGGAAGAGCGCGTACGTGCCCGAGGTTCTGGCCAGCGGGCTCGGTCCAGAGGACATGGCGTCGTACGTGAGCCAGCAGCAGCGCTGGGCGCGCGGCTGCCTCTCGGCATTCCCGAAGATCGTCCGCACGCGCCTGCCGTTGCGGCTGCGGCTTCAGTACTTCCTGTCGGCGATGTACTTCCTGTCCGGCTGGACGGTGCTCGTGTACATGTCGTTCCCCGTGGTGAGGATCCTCACCGGGGAGCAGCCGCTCGCCGCCGCCACCGCGAACCAGTTCCTGCTCCACTTCGCGCCGTACTTCGCCTGCGCGCTGCTCACGGTGGCCGTGGCCGGCGGAGGCGCCTACACGTTCGGCGGCTTTGCGCTCGCCGCGGCCAACTTCTGGATCCACATCCTCTCCACCTTGCTGACCGTCACCCGGCGGCGCGGCCGCTTCGTGGTCACGCCGAAGAAGGGTGTGGACGGTCCGCAGCCGCGCACGGTGCTCCCCGCGCTCGTCGCGGTGCTCGTGCTCCTCGGTGTGGCGCTGTACGGCCTGTCGAAGGGCCACTCGCCCGCCACGCTCAACAACGTGGCCTTCGCCGGTCTGCACGTGTTCGTGCTGATGGCCGGCGTGTGGCCCGCGCTGATCGGCGCGCGCGCCGCGGGACGGGCGCAGCGGCGGGAGCGCGAGCGCGAGCGCGCGGCGGCAGAACCGACCCGATCCCCAGTGAGGAGGGCCGCATGATGAAGACCCCACGACTCCTGTTCGCGGCCGTGCTCAGCGCCGCTGCCATCTGCGCGTTCGCGGTGGACAGCTGCGGCGCTTCTGCGCCGAAGCCGCAGAGCCCGGCCGAGATCTCCGCCAACTACTTCCTGTCGCACTACGTCGACGCGCACGGCCGCGTGATCCGCTACGACCAGGGCAACACGACCGTGAGCGAGGGCCAGGCATACGCGATGCTGCTGGCCGCCGCTGTGGGCAACCGCGAGAAGTTCGACCGCGTGTGGAGCTGGACGCAGCACAATCTGCGCCGCTCCGACGGGCTCTTCTCATACCTCTGGTCGAACGGCAGGGTGACCGGGCGGGAGCCGGCCGCCGATGCGGACCTCGACACGGCGCGAGCGCTCGCCGTGGCCGCGCGGCGTTTCAACCACCCGGCGTTCGCCCGCCAGGCGCGCACGCTCGCGAGGGCCATCGTGCGCCAGGAGACGGTCAGCGCGGGCGGCAAGCGCCTGCTCGTGGCCGGTCCCTGGGGCCGCTCGGCGCCCTACACCGTCGACCCGAGCTACTTCTCGCCCAACGCGTTCAACACGCTCGCGCGACTTGGTGACCGCCACGTGTGGCGCCAGGTGACGGAGTCGAGCTACAAGGTGCTGAACGAGTCGCGCGGAGGCCGGCCGCCGCTCCCGCCGGACTGGGCGAAGGTGAACCCGAACGGCGGCGCCTACGCGTCGGCCGCGCCGCACAGCGCCTCGGGCGGGCCGGCGCCAATGCGCTACGGGCCTGACGCCACGCGCGTGCTCGTTCGGATGGCGGAGAGCTGCGACCCTCGCGCGCACCGCCTCGCCGCGGCGGCCTGGCCGTTCCTGCGCAACGCCACGGCCGGCAACCGCAATCCCGCGTTCGCCTACGACCTCTCCGGGCGCCCGCTGACCACGAACACCAACGCGGTCACGCTCGTGGCCGCGGCGGGCGCGGCATCGGCCTCCCGCGATCCGCGTGCGGCGGCCAAGCTGCTCGACCGCGCGCAGGCGTTCGACGGCGCGCACCCGAGCTACTACGGCGACGCGTGGGTGGCGCTCGGGCGCGTCATGCTCCAGACGCACTGGCTCGGCTCCTGTCCATAAGATCGCGGGCCGCGATGGCGGACGGCCTCGAACAGGCGCTCGACAAGATGCGCGCGGACGGCGCGCACGAGGTGGCGATCGCGAACTTCCGCCACTACTACGAGCGGCTCGCGCAGGGCGAGACCGGGACCATCGCGGAGGACGAGATCGAGCCGGCGGGCGACCTGCCTTCGGCCGATGCGCTCCCCGAGCCGGGCGAGGAGGGGCGCGAGGCGCTCGATCGCGCCGTGGTGATCCGGCTGAACGGCGGCCTCGGCACGAGCATGGGGATGACCGGTCCCAAGGCTCTGCTCGAGGTGAAGGACGGGCTCACCTTCCTCGACGTGATCGCACGGCAGGTGCTGCACATGCGCCAGCGCTACGGGATCAGGCTGCCGCTCGAGCTGATGGACAGCTTCCGTACGCGTGATGAGTCGCTGAAGGCGCTCGAGTCCTACCCGGAGTTGCAGGTGGGCGAGCCGCTCGACTTCCTCCAGGGCCGAGTGCCGAAGATCCTCGCCGACAGCCTCGAGCCCGCGAGCTGGCCCGACGATCCCGAGCTCGAATGGGCGCCGCCCGGTCACGGCGAGCTCTACACCGCTCTCGTCACGTCGGGAACGCTGGAGCAGCTGATCGAACATGGCTACGAGTACGCGTTCGTCTCGAACTCGGACAATCTCGGTGCCGTGCTCGAGCCGCGCATCCTCGCGTGGTTCGCGCGCGAGCAGCTTCCGTTTGCCATGGAGGTGCTGAGGCGCTCTCCCAGTGACCGCAAGGGCGGGCACATCGCGCGCCGCAAGGGGGGCGGGCTCGTGCTGCGCGAGTCTGCGCAGGTGCGCGAGGGTGACGAGGACGCGTTCCAGGACATCACCCGCCACCGCTTCTTCAACAGCAACAACCTGTGGCTGAACCTGAAGACGCTGGCGCGAGTGCTCGAGGAGCGGGAGGGCGTGCTCGGCCTGCCGATGATCGTGAACCGCAAGACCGTCGACCCGAGCGATTCGAGCTCGCCGGCCGTGTACCAGCTCGAGACGGCCATGGGCGCCGCGATCGACGTGTTCGAAGGCGCTGCGGCGATCGAGGTCGGACGGGCGCGCTTCGCTCCCGTGAAGACCACGAACGACCTCCTCGTGGTTCGCTCGGACGCCTACGAGCTCACGGACGAGGCCGAGATGCGCCTCGTCAGAGACGAGCCGCCTCTCGTGGACCTCGATCCCCAGCACTACAAGCTGATCCGCCACTTCGACATGCACTTCCCGTCGGGTCCGCCGTCGCTCAAGGAGTGCGAGAGGCTCACCGTCAAGGGCGACGTGGTGTTCGGCGCGAACGTGGTGGTGCGGGGTTCCGTGAGCATCGAGGGCGATCAGCGCATCGACGACGGCGCGCTGCTCGAGGGCTAGGGCAATGAGGCGGGGCGGGCCTCAGGCGCTCGGCTGCGGCAGCCAGGCCGCCGGAAGCGTGCCCGCCGGGACGGCCCCCACCGGGGGAGCGAAGCCGCGCTCCCCGAGCCGCACGCACTGCCGCCCCGCCAGCAGCGGCGCCAGGTCAGCAAACGTGCCGAGCAGGAGAATCGTCGACCCGATCTGGAGCTCGGCGGCATTCGGGGTGTGGCCACCGAGCACGCCCTCGTCCATCCAGCGGTCGATCTGGTCGAGGTGCGCGGGAAGTGACCGCAGGTCCGCCCGCACGTTCTCGTCACCCGCGCGGTTGAAGCGCGTGGCGATCGCGGCCACGGGTCTCGTGCCGGCCCTCACGAACCACTGCGGCATGTGCAGGTTCGCCTCGCTCGAGTAGCTCAGCATCGCGTCCTGGTCGCGGCTGAGGAGCGCCCACGCCACGCGCCGCGCGAGAGGCTGGAACAGGTCATCGCCCCACTTCTCCGCATCCTCCACACGCGCGCGAAGCTCCGGGTCCTCGGGGTAGAGGCGCGGCTCGGGCCGGATCGCGTCCAAGCGCCGCAGGATGGCGCGCGAGCCGACGATGCGCTCGCCCTCCACCTCGAGTGCAGGAACCGTCGTGCCGGGGAAGCGCGCGCGGACCACGAGCTTGTGGATCACCGGCACCAGGTCCACCCGCCGGTAGTCCACTCTCTTCAGCCGCAGCGCCGCCTCCGCGCACTCGCACGGGTGCGACCCCGGAATCACGTACAGCCTCGCCGTCACGGGCGCCACACTAACCGGCCGCTGCCAGCTCCCGCACGAGCTCGCCCGCCGGGCGTATGTCGTGGATGCGCGCAACGGTCTCGCCCGCGTACAGGGGTCCCGAGTCGAGCAGGTTGCCCGGCGTCTGGTCGGTCGCCGGCTGTGGCGAGAGAAACGGCACGGCCGCGCTCTGCCGTTTGAGCGCTGAGCCCTGCACGGAGTCCGGCAGGCGCGCGAGCAGCGGTCCGGTGGTGCGGTTGGCGAGCCTCACCCAGCGCGGCCCGCGGCGGTCCGCGCGCAGCCAGCGCTCGGCGGCCTCGTTCCACAGCACGCGGTGCGGCGCGTCAGGCCAGCCAAGACCGAACAGCTCGGTGAGCACCGTCTCGCGCGCCTCCATCAGCCGCTGCTTGTAGGCGCGCCGCGCGCCGCTCTCCTCGCTCATCAGGAAGCGCGTGCCGAGCACGGCGGCCTCGGCGCCCGCCTCGAGCGCGCGCCGCACGTCCGCGGCTTCGGCGATGCCGCCGGCGAGGAGCAGGGGGTATGCGTCCGGCAGCGCCTCGCGCGTACGGGCGAGGAGCTCGAGCGCCGGCGTGGTGCCGCGCACGTGACCGCCGGCTTCCACGCCCTGCACGATCACGCCGTCGGCTCCGGCGGCGTGCGCCGCGCGAGCCTCCTCCACCGAGCCGCACTGGTGCAGCCACACGTTGCCGCTGCGGCGTTCCGGGCGGCCCCAGAAGGTCACCACCACGTCGGCCTCGCGCGCCACCTCCCAGTGCCTCGCGCGCGCGAGGTTGAGCAGGAGGTTGATCGCCAGCGGCTTCGCCGTCCTCTGCCGCGCCTTCGCCAGCTCGGCCGCCAGCGCGTCGGCGGGCATGATGCCGAGCGTGCCGAGCCCGCCCGCCTCGGACACCGCCGCGGCCAGCTCGCCACGCGCGATCCCGCCGCCCATGCCCGCCTGCACCACGGGCAGCTCCACGCCGAGCCGGTCGAGCAGGCCGCCGCTCAAGCCACCGGCGCCGGATCCTCGAAGCGCTCGCGCCGCCGCTCGTCCTCCTCGGACTGGAGCAGCATCCGGATGAACAGGATCGCGAACGCCACAACCAGCACGATCGACTGCTCGACCATCATGATCGCGCCGCCCAGGTTCTGGTCCTCCACCGCGCTCAGCCCCCAGATGCGCGGCACGTGCTCGTAGTACGGGTAGGCCACCCCGTGCGACCAGGTGAAGAACACGCCGAGCAGACCGGCGCTGAACTTCGCCACGAGCAGGTAGGCGAAGATCGAGAGGCCCTTGAGCCGCCGCCGCATCGGCACCGGCTGGATCAGCGGCCACCACAGCGCGATTCCGGCGGCGAAGAAGCAGGTGTGCTCGAGCGCGTGAATGGCGTCGTGGTTCAGCGCCGCGTCGTACATCGCCGGGATGTGCCAGACGTAGATGAGCACGAGCCAGATCGCGATGCCGGTGGCGGGATGGGCGAAGGGCCCGAGAGCGCGTTCCACCGCCATCAGGCGGCGCGTGAGCGGGCGCATGATCACGCGCGAGAGCGACAGCAGCACGAGCAGCGGCGCGATGTCGCCGATCAGGATGTGCTGGACCATGTGCATCGAGAAGAGGTAGTCCTCGCCGAGCCCGTCGACCGGGGAGACGAGCGCGACGAGCATCACGATCACGGCGCCGCTGAAGGCCAGGAGCTGGAGTGGGCCGGCGCCGCGGCCGCCTGCCTCCTTTCGCGCCTGTATGAAGCGGCGCAGGTACAGGACCACGTACAGGCCGACCACCACGAGCTGCGCGGGGTCGAACGTCCAGTGGATGTGAGGATGGGTCACCCGCGGCCGCCCGTAACGGCTTTGTCACAATGCACGTGCGCAATTGTCGCAGTCGCGCCCCCACGAGTAACGCGCCACCCGCCAGGCTTTCTCCTCATGCCTCTCGCGCGACTCCTATCGCTGCTCGCCCCTCCGCTCTGCCTCGCCTGCGGCGGTGCGGCCCAGGTGCATCAGCCGCTCTGCAGGGGTTGTCGCGCGGGCCTCCGCTGGCTGCCTCCGGAGCAGCCGCCGGGGGTGGGCGTGCCCGCGTGGGCGGCGGTGAGCTACGAGGGCCCGGCCCGTGCGCTCGTGCGCGCGCTCAAGTTCCGGGGTGCGGTGCCACTTGCGGACGCAATGGCGGCGCAGATGGCCGCCAACGCTCCGCCGCGGCTGTTCGAGGGCCGCTCGCTCGTGCCGGTGCCGATGCATCCGGCGCGCCGGCGGCGGCGCGGGTTCAACCAGGCGAAGGAGATCGCGGCCGCCCTCGCGCGCCGCAGCGGCCTCCCGCTGGCGGACTGTCTCGAGCGACCAGCCACGGCTGGCCGTGGGAGCCAGGTGGGGCTCGGGCGGGAGGAGCGCCTGGGCGCGCTGAACGGGCGCGTGCGGTTCCGGGCCGGCGCGCCGGTGCCATTGCGGGCGCTGCTGGTGGACGACGTCGTCACCACGGGGGCGACCCTCACGGCTTGTGCCGCGGCTCTGGCCACCGCCGGGGTCCGCGAGGTGACGGCGATCGCCTATGCCCGCACCCCTGGGCGCTGATGCGCGCCGGGGTGGAAAGCCCTCCGGGCCGGGTTGTGCCGCGAGGTACCATCTGTGGTGCGGGACAATCCGATCTAAGGAGGGCGTATGCGCATCGAAGTGAAGGGGCGCAACGTGGCGGTCGGTGACGAGCTTCGGGAGCGCATCGAGAAGCGCTTTCAGAAGATCTCGAAGCAGGTGTCGGAGCTGGCATTTGCCGAGGTCGAGCTCACCGAGGAGCGCAATCCACGGAATGCGACCCAGTCGCAGATCGCCGAGATCACCCTCCACCTGAAGGGCGTGACGCTGCGAACCCGTGAGGCCACGGACAACATGGTCCGCTCGATCAACCAGGCCTCGGACGACCTGGCCCGCCAGGTAAAGCGGCACCGCGACAAGCGGCGCCGGCGCCGCGAGATGCAGAAGGGGGCGGCGGAGCCGCGAACCGCGTAGCCGCTACTTCGCCGGAATCTGGACTGACGCGCAGCCGCGGCTGAACTCGCCGGCTCGGCTCGCGCGTTTTTCGGCGCGCAGCTGGCGAGCGACGCTCCGAAGAAAACGACGTTCCCTCGGCGCGCGTTCTCGGTCGCCTGCGGCCTGCTCGACAGCGTGGATATCGCAGAGGTCAGGAAGCGATGAAGGACCGGCGGGCGCGGTAGTGGGCGACCGATAGATAGGCGCGACGCCGGCATCCGTCGCCGCCGATTGGCCGCCGCCACACCCTGCGCAAACCGCCACAACACAGAGCAACCCACAGGCGCCTGGCATCAGCCGCAACGTCACTTCTCCAGCCTATGGGCATCGGGCGGGGCGGGTCTGCGCGCGGAAAGAGCAATAAAGGCGGCGGAAGTGAGGCGGCGACCCAAATGAGATGTGGTTGATCCGAGGATCCCTTATGGATCCCTCGATCAACCACCTTCCCGGCACCCCGTTATTGCTGCAGTTCGTGTGCAGCCATGCTGCGCTGGGCGGAGCCGGCAGCTCCAGGTGTCTCCCTCTAAGCATGAAATACGTGCAGCTGGGGTGACACCCGGTTCGTCGAAGCTCAGGCCACCGCCGGGCCACCGCTCCCGACGCCCCCCTCCTTGCCCCATACCGACCCGCCTCGAGGTATGGAGAACCGCCCCCCTGCATTGCTACCGTTGCCCCTATGTCCATTCTCGACCGCGCTCTCCGTATCGGCGAGGGCAAGAAGTTCAAGGAATTTGAGCGCCAGGTCGCGCGAATCAATGACCTTGAGGCCGAATTCGAGCTGCTCGAGGACGAGGAGATTCGCACCGAATTCGACGGGCTGAGAGAACGCGCCGCAAACGGCGAATCGCTCGACGATCTGCTGTTCGAGTCCTTCGCCCTTACGCGCGAGGCGGGCAAGCGCGCCCTCGGGATGCGGCACTTCGACGTTCAGCTGATCGGCGGCATGGTTCTGCACGACGGCTCGATCGCCGAGATGAAGACCGGCGAGGGCAAGACCCTCACGGCCACGCTCGCCGTGGCGCTGAACGCGCTGTCGGGCAAGGGCGTCCACCTCGTCACGGTCAACGACTACCTCGCCCGCCGCGACGCCGAATGGATGAAGCCGATCTACGACATGCTCGGCGTCAGCATCGGCATCCTCTCGAGCGAGCAGCACGACCCCGCGATCAAGCGCGCGCAATACGCCGCCGACGTCACCTACGGCACCAACTCGGAGTTCGGCTTCGACTACCTGCGCGACAACCTCGCGATCGACCTCGAGGACAAGGTCCAGCGCGGCTGGAACTTCGCGATCGTGGACGAGGTCGACAACATCCTCATCGACGAGGCGCGCACGCCGCTGATCATCTCCGGTCAGCCGGAGCAGGCCGCCGACCTCTATTACAAGTTCGCGAAGCTAGCTCCCATGCTCGAGCCGGGCAAGAAGCCCGAGGGCTACGAGACGAAGTCCAAGGACTGGGAGGCGCCCTACGACTACGAGCCCGACGAGAAGCACAAGACCATCGCCGTCACCGAGAAGGGCGTCGAGAAGGCCGAGAAGTTCCTCGGCATCGACAACATGTACCTCGCCGAGCACGGCAACCTCGTCAACCACCTGATCCAGGCGCTGAAGGCGGAGTCGCTCTACAAGAAGGACGTCGACTACGCGGTGATCGACGGCGAGGTGAAGATCATCGACGAGTTCACCGGCCGCATCCTGGAGGGCCGGCGCTGGTCCGAGGGTCTGCACCAGGCGGTGGAGGCGAAGGAGGGCGTGGCGATCCAGGAGGAGAACCAGACCGTCGCCACGATCACCTACCAGAACTACTTCCGCCGCTACGCGAAGCTTTCCGGCATGACCGGCACGGCCATCACCGAGGCCACCGAGTTCATGAAGATCTACGAGCTCCAGGTGGTCGAGATCCCCACCAACGAGCCGATGATCCGCAAGGATCAGAACGACCAGATCTACAAGACGAAGGAAGGCAAGTGGAACGCCGTCCTAGGTGAGATCGCGGCGCGCCACGCGAACGAGCAGCCGGTGCTCGTCGGCACGATCTCGGTGGAGGTGTCGGAGCTTCTGTCGCAGCGCCTCACCCAGCGCGGCATCAAGCACACGGTGCTGAACGCAAAGCCCGAGCATGCCGCGCGCGAGGCCGAGATCGTGGCGGAGGCAGGTCAGCCCGGCGCGGTCACGATCGCCACCAACATGGCCGGCCGCGGCGTGGACATCAAGCTTGGCGGCAACGCAGAGCACCGCACCCACCAGGAGTTGATCAAGCGCGGGCTCGAGCCCGAGTCAGACGAATGGGAAAAGGCCTGGGACGAGGTCTTCCCCGGCATCGAGCAGGAGGTGGAGGCGAACCGCAAGAAGGTGATGGAGGCGGGCGGCCTCTACATCCTCGGCACCGAGCGCCACGAGTCGCGCCGGATCGACAACCAGCTTCGCGGCCGCTCCGGCCGCCAGGGTGACCCCGGCGAGTCCCGCTTCTACCTGTCCGCAGAGGACGACCTGGTGCGGCTCTTCGCCGGCGACCGCATCTACCGCATCCTCGACCGCCTCGGGCCAGTGTCCGAGGAGGGCGAGGAGGAGCCCATCGAGGCCGGGATGCTCTCGAAGCAGATCGAGAACGCGCAGAAGAAGGTGGAGGAGCAGAACTTCCTCATCCGCAAGCGCGTGCTCGAGTACGACGACGTGATGAACCAGCAGCGCGAGGTGGTCTACGAGTACCGCGACCGCATCCTCGAGGGCGAGGACATGTCCGAGACAGCGCGCCTGCAGGTTGCCGACTCGATCGAGCGGCTGGTGGACCAGTACCTGGTCGGCGACTACGCCGAGGACTGGGACCTCGAGGGCCTTTTCACGCAGCTCGAGCAGATGTACCCGGTGGCCATCGCGCCCGAGGACGTGAATCCGCAGACGCTCGACAAGGCCTCGCTGATCGCGGACCTGCGCGAGGACATCGTGAAGGCGTACGACGAACGCGAGGAGGAGCTCGGGCCCGAGCTCATGCGCTACCTCGAGCGCTGGATCCTGCTGCAGATCATCGACGAGCGCTGGCGCGAGCACCTGCACGACATGGACTACCTGCGCGAGGGCATCCACCTGCGCGGGTTCGCGCAGATCGACCCGCTCGTGGCCTACAAGAACGAGGGCTTCGAGATGTTCACCGCGCTCATGAACTCGATCTGGGAGGAGTTCGCGCGCTACATCTTCCGCGTGGAGGTGGAGATCGAGGGCGAGAACGGCGGCAGCGCCGGAGGCGCTCAGCCGGATCAGCCGATGCCGTGGGCCCCATCGGGCAACGCCAGCTCCACCCGCAGCTTCTCCTACGCGGGTGGCACCGCGGCAGACCAGCCAAGCGCGCTGGCGGCGGCCGCCGCGGCCGGAGGCGTCGCGGAGGGCGTGGAGTACGCGGACCAGGAGGCCGGCGAGCTGCTCCCGCACGTCGAGACGCGCCACGTGGACGAGCACGAGCGCATCGGCCGCAACGACCCCTGCTGGTGCGGCTCCGGCAAGAAATTCAAGAAGTGCCATGGGGCCGGTTAGCGGCGCGCCCCTCCGCGACCAGCTCAAGCTGCTCGCGGACTACCTTTGACCCCGCCGCGCTAGCGGAGCGCCTCGACGCGCTCGAGCAGGAGATGCAGGCGCCCGGTTTCTGGGACGACCAGGAGCGGGCGGCAAAGGTGTCCGCGGAACACGCGAGCGTGCAGCGGAAGCTGAGCGGCTACCGCGAGCTCGAGACGGAGCTCGACGACATCGAGGCGCTCGAGGAGCTCGCGCAGGAGGATGAGTCGATCGCGGGCGAGCTCGACGAGCAGCGCGACCAGTTCGCGTCGAAGCTTGCCGAGCTCGAGGAGGCGCGGCTGTTCAGCGGCCGCTACGACGAGGGCGATGCCGTGGTGTCCGTGCACGCGGGCGCGGGCGGCACCGACTCACAGGACTGGGCCGAGATGCTGTTGCGGATGGAGATGCGCTGGGCGGAGCGGCGCGGGTTCAAGATCGAGATGGTCGAGGCGAGCGAGGGGGAGGAGACGGGCATCAAGTCCGCCACCTTCATCGCGCGCGGCGAGAACGCCTACGGCCTCTTCTCGGCCGAGAAGGGCGTGCACCGGCTGGTCCGGATCTCGCCCTTCGACTCGCAGTCGCGCCGCCACACGTCGTTCGCGCTCGTGGAGGTGTCGCCGCTCGTGGACGAGGCCACCGATGTGGAGATATCCGACGACGACCTCCAGATCGACACCTATCGCGCTTCCGGCGCGGGCGGCCAGCACGTGAACAAGACGGACTCGGCGGTGCGGATCACGCACAGGCCCACCGGCATCGTGGTTCAGTGCCAGAACGAGCGCTCGCAGTCGTCGAACAAGGCGACTGCGATGGCGATGCTCAAGTCGCGCCTCCTCGAGCTGGAGGAGCAGAAGCGGCGAGAGGAGATCGCGCGCGAGAAGGGCGAGGCGCAGGACGTGGCGTGGGGATCGCAGATCCGCTCGTACGTGCTTCACCCGTACACGATGGTCAAGGACCACCGCACGAACTTCGAGATGGGCGACGCGCAGCGCGTGCTGGACGGCGATCTCGACGGCTTCGTGCGAGCCGAGCTGCTGCGGCGTGCCGGGATGGATGGCCACTCACCGGAGTAGGGAGTAGGGGTTCCCACGTCCTCCCACTCCGTACTCCGAGATTGATCCACGCGCCGCGACCGCTCATACTCGCGCCGAGAGCTTCCACGAGACGGAGGTGCGCATGCCACCGGATCAGCCGTCCAGTAACAGCGTCGCGAACGCAAAGCCGTACGCGATGTACGTCGTGGTCGTCGGGCTCGTCGCCGTCGTAGCCGTGGCGATTCCCGCGATCTTCCACTACAAGAGCGCTGCCGACGTGGTCACCGTGCTGGCGCCCGTCACGGGTGTGATCGGGGCACTGGTGGGCGCCTACTTTGGCATCCGCGGCGCGACGCTCGCGCAGCAGCAGGCCAACGAGGGCCTCGCCCAGATCCATGCGAAGACGATCACGCCCGTGGCGCCTCAGACCGACGGCGGGCAGCAGACGCCCACCGCGCTGACCTAGGCGGCCATCCGCGCCGCGCTCGCCGAGGCGCGATCGGCCGGCAGCCCGTCGGGGCGCACGAGCAGCGCGCCGCCGCTGTGGATGCCGAGCGTGCGCGCGGTGATCGCGTCCAGAGCGCGCACCTCAACCGGCGCCCTGGCGTGGGTCGGGGGCGCCGCAGCGTCCGGCCCGGTGAACAGCGTGAGACCTGCGCCGAGCAGATCCAGCGTCGAGGTGTGGTGGGCCGGCCCATCGACCCATGCGTGAGGGATCCGGCCGCCGAGGTCGGCCTGCAGAGCATGGCCCTGCCCGCGCACGGGCGCGTGCTTCTCGGCCGAGAAGGCCACGTTGTGTTCGGCCACGGGCCGCCGCTCGGCTTCGTAGCAGTCGAGCAGGTCGCTGTCCGCCCAGCCCTTCAGCACCCATGCGAGCTTCCAGCCGAGATCGAACGCGTCGTGGATCGCGGTGTTCATCCCGGTGGCTCCACGCGGCGTCGCGCGATGAGCCGCATCGCCGATCAGGAACGCGTTGTCCGCGCGGAAGCGCTCGGCGAGCTGGGCGGCGAAGGTGAACCTGGCGGTGCGTTCCACCCGCGGCTCGAGCTCCGGCGCGCCGATCGCGACCTGGATGCGGCGGACGAGCTCGGCCTCGGTCAGGCGCCCGAGCGGGCCGCCCGGCTCGTGCGGAAGGCCGTAGAGCCACCGGTCGCCGCCGGCGGGCAGGAAGAATCCCTCGGCCCCGGCTTGGGCGATCATGTAGATGGCGTAGCGGTGGTGGCCCACCAGATCCCAGATCGGGGCCCTGAACAGCACGCTCACCGCGTCCTGGAGGCGGTCGGGCCCGCGCATCTCGATGCCGAGCGATCGCCGCACGCGGCTATGGGCGCCGTCGGCGGCGATCACGTAGCGGGCGCGGACGGTGCGGTCCGGCAGTTCCGCGCGTATCCCGCCCCGCTCCTGGCGCAGGTCCATGAGCTCCGTGCCGAGCTCCACCTGTCCGACGCCGAGCGTCTCCACGTACTCGTGGAGCAGCGGCTCGAGCCGGTCCTGCGGAACACAGGCGGGTCCGCTGGGACTGACCACCGCGCTCTGCTCGGGCGTGGGAAAGCCCGTGGGCATCCCGCGGCCGGCGCCTGCCCGGGCGAGCGACTCGCAGGTCCACACCAGCCAGTTCACGTCCTCGCCGGCAGCACGCACGCGCTCCTCGAGGCCGAAGGAGCGCATGATCTCCATCGTCCGCGTGCTCACGCCGGTTGCGCGCGGCAGCGACGAAAGCTCGGGCCGCCGCTCCACCAGCAGGAACTCGATTCCGTAGCGGGCGAGCGTTGCCGCCGCGGTGAGCCCGGCGGGGCCGGCGCCGACGATCAGTACGGGTAGCTCAGTGGTCTTACTGGTCATGATCCAAGAGGTTCGCCGGTCATACCTTTGCGGTGAATGCGGGCAGCTTCCGTCCCGAGGGTGCGGCTACCTTGAAGGTGACGCCGATGGGTCAGGCCGAGCTACTGATTGCGGGACTGCTGGTGGCGGTTGCCGGGCTGAGCGCCCTGGCGCGCTACATCTCGGTGCCGTACCCGATCGTGCTGGTGATCGGCGGGGCGCTGATGGGGCTCATCCCGGGGATGCCAGAGGTGAAGCTCAACCCCGACGTCGTGCTTGTGGTGTTCCTGCCGCCGCTGCTCTACGGCGCCGCGTTCTTCGCGAACTTCGGCGACCTGCGCCAGAACCTGCGCGCGCTCAGCCTCACCTCGATTGGCCTCGTTCTGTTCACGATGACAATCGTGGCCGTGGTGGCGCACGAGCTGGTGGATGGCATGACATGGGCGGGGGCGTTCGCGCTAGGCGCGATCGTGTCGCCCACCGACCCGCTAGCGGGCGGCAGCATCATGCGTCGCCTTGGGCTGCCGAGGCAGATCGTGAGCGCGGTGGAGGGCGAGGGCCTCTTCAACGACGCCACCGCCCTGGTGGCCTACCGCGTGGCGGTCGCCGCGGCGGTGGGCGGCACGTTCTCTCTCGCCGACGCGAGCCTCAAGTTCTTTCTCACTGCCGCCGGCGGTCTTGCCATCGGGCTCGCAATGGGCTGGCTCATCGCGGAGGTGCGGGCGCGCATCGAGGACGTGCAGGTGAGCATCACCATCTCGCTGCTCAGCGGCTACGCGGCCTTCATCCCGGCGAACGCCGTCGGCGCGTCGGGCGTGGTGGCGGCGGTCACCACCGGCATATACATGGGCTTCCGCGGCCCGAGCATCATCTCGCCGCGCACGCGGCTGCAGGGCTTCTTCGTCTGGGACATCCTGGACTTCCTGCTCAACGCCGCGCTGTTCGTGCTGGTCGGCCTTCAGCTGCGCACGGTGCTCGACCGCCTCGGCGGCTACTCGCTCGGCACGCTCGCCGGGTACGCGGCGGCGGTGTCCGCGGTGGTGATCGTCACGCGCTTCGTCTGGCTGTTCACCGTCCCGTACCTCATCCGAGCGCTCGACCGGCGGCCGAGCCAGCGCGCGCGCCGGGTGGGGGCGCGGCTGCGGGTCGTGCTCGCCTGGAGCGGCATGCGCGGCGCCGTGTCGCTCGCCGCCGCACTCGCCATCCCGCTGGAGACGGACGCCGGCGCGCCTTTTCCCGACCGCGACCTGATCATCTTCCTCACCTTCAACGTCATCTTCGTCACCCTGGTGCTGCAGGGGCTCACGCTGCCGGCCCTCATCCACAAGCTGCGCGTGAGCGACGGTGGCGACGGCGAGCAGGAGGAGATCAGGGCGCGCCTGTACGCGACCAAGGCCGCTCTCCGGCGCATCGACGAGCTTGCCGAGGAGGACTGGACGCGTGACGACACGATCGACCGCCTGCGCGGCGCCTACCAGTACCGCGCGCGCCGCTTCGCCGCGCGTGCGGGGAAGATCGAGGACGACGGCTACGAGGACCGCTCCCTCGCCTATCAGCAGGTGATCGCCTCGGTGCTCGCCGCCGAGCGCGAGGCGCTGGTGCGACTGCGCAACGACGGCGAGATCTCGAACGAGGTGATGAACCGCCTGCTGCGCGACTTCGACCTCGAGGAGTCGCGCCTCGAGATCTAGTGGTGGCGCGCCGGCTTGCCGCTGCTGAGCGTGAGCGGGATGGCGGAGCCCGCCGGGAGCGTCCTGCCCGGCTTGAGCTTCTGAGTGAGAACGTGGTTGCGGCCGAGCTTGCGTGAATGCCGCCGGGTGACCTTCCCGAGCTTGCAGTGGTTGTGCGCGAGCTTCCGGCGGACCGCCTTGAGCGAGAGGTGACGGAGCTTCGGCACCACGCACCGCACCGTGCTCGGCATTGGAGTGAGGCCGCCGGGCGGCGTCGCCCCCGCGCCGCCGCCACCCGCCGTGCCCGTGCCGCTGTCCGTGGGCGGTGGCTTGACCACCGGCGCCGTGAAGGCCGGCGAGAAGGTTCCGATCATCCACACGGTGCCACTGTTCGAGCTGCCGCGAAGCTCTCCCGCGAGCGCACTGATGATCGGGTCGGCCACATCAGATGACAGGGAGTTCCCGAGCGAACACGTCGGATCGGACGTGGTCAGCGGACCGCTCACGAGCGTGACGCTGCCGTCCGCCGGGTTGTACGGAATCCCTGAGACGGTGCCCGGTATGAGCGGCGACGGCGTCGAGCCGCTCGAGGACAGCGGGAAGTCCTGCGGAGAGTCGAGACTGGCGAAGGAGCACGAAGCGGTGGTGTTGCCACTGCCGTTGACGCCGCCGACCGTGATCGAGTAATGCACGCTGGCCGTGAGGCTTCCGTAGACCGGGAGTGTGAGCGTGGCGGCTCCGGTCGCCGGATCGAGGGTCCCTGAGGAAGCGGCGAGATGCACCGAGAGAACCTGGTTCTTCAGATCAGCGGTGAGCGAGCCCGCTGAGAGCGAATTGTCGTTCATGGCGGCGGCGGGAGGGTCGATCGCGTCCGTGGTGAACGAGCCGTCCGGCGCGGCCGTGCCGGTGATCGCGAATGGCGCGTCCGAGAACCAAGACACGGGGGACGCGCCGAGCGAGATCACGCCATTGCTCACGTTCAGCGTGAACGGCCCCGGGTTGGCGATCCTCGCAGTGTCCGCCGATGCGCGCGCGGCGCCCAGCGCGCACGCGGCGGCCGCCGCAAGGGTGAGTGCGAGTGTTCGTATCCCGAGCTGCATCGAGGGCCAAGCTAACCCGCGCCCCTCGCGCCGCGATGTACGGCTAGCTCCCGCCCAGCGGCGCCTGTTCGCTCTCTGACGTGCAAGCTGGCGGTCTTGCCGTCCGGCCCGAGGCGTATCCCATTCGCCCCCATGTCGATCCGCAGCAAGCCCCTCGCGAGCGCCGAGTTCCTCGCCGTGGACGTTGAGACCAACGGCCGCGCGGGTGACCTCTGTGAGATCACCGAGGTGGGCGCGGTGCTCGTGGGCGGGGGTGAGCTGCACGATCGCTTCGAGTCCCTCGTGCGCGTGCGCCAGCCGCTTTCGCGCGGGATCGAGCGTTTCACGGGCATCACGCAGGCGATGGTGGACGCCGCGCCCGACCCGCCGGGCGTTCTACAGGAGCTGGCCGAGCTCGCGCGCGACCGCGTGCTGATCGCCCACAACGCGAGCTTCGACCGCCGGGCGCTCGCTCAGGCCTTCGAACGCGCGGGGATCGAATGGCCGAGCCCGCCGTTCCTATGCACGGTCAACCTCGCTCGCAAGCTCGCCCCGCTGTCGCGCCAGCGCAAGCTGGTGGCGCTGGCGGAGTCGCTCGGCATCGAGGTGGAGGGGGCGCACCGGGCGCTCGTGGATGCGGAGACGTGCGCGCGCGTGTTCTGCGCTCTCTTCCCGCGCCTGTGCGCGCACGCTGCCACCGTCGGTGATGCGCTCGAGCTGATCGGGTCGAGGCGGCGCGCGGGCAAGCCGGCGCCCGTTCGCATTCCCCGCGAGGAGCGCCCCGACCTGAGCAAGCTCCCCGACGATCCCGGCGTGTACGTGTTCCGCGACGAGCGCGGCCGGCCGCTCTACGTGGGCAAGTCGGTGTCCGTCCGCAGCCGCGCGCGCTCGCACTTCTGCGCGCCTTCCGGCTGGACGGAGAAGGCGGCCGTGGTGGATTACAGGCCCACCCACTCGGAGCTCGGAGCGCTCGTGCTCGAGAACCGGCTGATCAAGGCGTGGCAGCCGCCCGGCAACAAGGCGCTCAAGCGCACCGACGGCTGGCTGTACCTGCGCTGCCGCCTCGACATCGAATATCCGGTGCTCGAGCTGGCCGAGGAGCCGGCACCCGGACGCGCGGTGAACATCGGTCCGCTGCGCGGAAAGGGCGCGGCTGAGGAGCTGATCGGGCAGCTCGAGTCACTGTTCCTGCTGCGCCACTGCGGCCGGCGCCTGCGGCGACGGGAGCACGCGTCGATCTACGGGCAGATGGGCCGCTGCTCGTCCCCCTGCCTCGGCGACCTCGACCCGAACGCCTACCGGCGAAAGATCGACGAGGCGCTGGCGCTGTTCGACGCCGCCGACGATGCCAGCACGCTCCTGCTCGGCCACATCGAGGAGCGGATGCGCGAGGCGAGCGCCGAGCGGCGCTACGAGCGGGCCGAGGTGCTGCGCCGCCGGCTCGAGCGGCTCGCGGACCTTCTGGGGCGCCTCGGCGGCGTGCTGAGGGCAACGCACGCCTGCTCGCGCCTCGTCCTCGCGCGGCATCCCGTGAAGCCGCGCCTCGACGCGTTCTGGGTGGTGGCCGGCCGCGTGCGCGACTGGGGACCGCTGCCGCCGATGCGCGACCTGGAGGAGCGCACCGCCGCTGTGCTCGAGGGCACTCACCCGGGCGCGGGTGCGGTTCCGGCGGAGGAGGTGGACGAGGTGCGGATCGTCAGCTCATGGCTCGCCGCCAACCACGCGTACGAGCTGCCGCTCGATCCTGCGCCGGGCCGCGCCGCGCTGTCCGAGCTGGTGGCGGAGGCCACGGCGGCCCGCCGAGTGAGCGCCGCGGCCTGAGCTAATACGCTGCGGCGCGATGCAGGAGTTGATTGACCGCGCTCTCAAGGAGGACCTCGGGTCCGGCGACCTCACGAGTCTCGCCGTGGTGCCGGAGAACGCCCTCGCGCGTGCCCGAATCGAACAGAAGGCCCCGGGCGTGATCGCCGGGCTTCAGGCGGCCGAGTCGGTGTTCAGGCGGCTCGATCCCGAGCTTCGCTGGCACGCCCACGTGCAGGAGGGCGAGTGGCGGGAGAACGGCCTCGTGGCGGAGGTGGCTGGATCCGCGCGCTGGATCCTCGCGGGCGAGCGGGTGGCCCTGAACTTCCTCGGCCACCTCTCCGGCATAGCCACTCTCACGGCGCGCTATGTGCGGGCGGTGGAGGGCACGGGCGCAAGGATCCTCGACACGCGCAAGACCACGCCGGGCCTGCGCGCGCTCGAGAAGCAGGCGGTGCTCGCGGGCGGCGGCCACAACCACCGCGCCGGCCTCTTCGACGCGATGCTCGTGAAGGAGAACCACTCGGCGCTCGGCGGCGGCGTGGGGGAGGCCACGCGCAACGCGATTGCCGCGGCGCGGGAGGGCGTGGCGGTGGAGATCGAGTGCGCGACGCTCGACGAGGTGGACCAGGCGCTGGAGGCCGGGGCGAAGAGCATCCTGCTCGACAACATGACGCTCGAAGAGCTCCGCGAGGCCGCCTCCCGCGCAAAGGGACGCGCGGAGACGGAGGCCTCGGGCGGGGTGAACCTCGACACGGTGCGGGGTATCGCGGAGACCGGGGTGGACTGGATCAGCGTGGGCTCCCTCACGCACTCCGCCCCAGCGCTCGACCTGAGCCTGCTGCTCGACCCGCTTTAGCCGACCGGGAGGTCACGGCCGCCACCCGCCGGAACGAGTGGCGGCATGGGACCTGAGGTCCTTCGCGCGCATTACCGAGTTAGGCAGACTATTTGCCCCTTGAGCAACGGAATTGACCCGGGATCAACTCCGTTGTCAAAGAATTTGACGGGGGGTCAATTTCTTTGACTGCGGGTCAAATGGTTTGACTAAGTCGGTAGGGCTCAAAAGGGACGTGGCCGCGGGCCGCCGGCTCAAGCCAGAGGCACTCCGAGCGACTAGACTTGTTAACAGCTCAATCAGCTCGCCACGTTTGCGAGCTTCATTTCGACACCTAGCGAGGTTCGAAACATGCAGTCTCTGCCGATGGCCCCCACGGGACCCATGGCGCCGCACCTTTCCGCGGAGGAGATCGCGCGCCTAAAGGACGAGGTACGGGTGCTCGCCAAGGAGCGAAACGCAGTGGTCCTGGCCCACAACTACCAGGTGCCCGAGGTGCAGGACGTGGCGCATTTCGTGGGCGACTCACTCGCGCTGTCGCGTCAGGCGGCGGCCACCGACTCGGACACGATCGCCTTCTGCGGCGTGCACTTCATGGCCGAGACCGCCTCGATCCTCAGCCCGGACAAGACCGTGCTTCTGCCCGACCTCGGCGCCGGCTGCTCCCTGGCGGACTCGATCACGGCCGACGAGCTGCGCGCATGGAAGGCAGAGCATCCGGGCGCGATCGTGGTGATGTACGTGAACACCACCGCGGAGGTGAAGGCGGAGACCGACTACTGCTGCACCTCTTCGAACGCCGTGCAGGTGGTGGAGCACATCCGCCGTGAGCACGGGGAGGACGTGGAGATCCTCTTCGGGCCGGACATGTTCCTCGGCGCCTATGTGGAGAAGGTCACCGGCAAGTCCCTGCACGTATGGATGGGCGAGTGCCACGTGCACGCCGGCATTCGCCCGGCGGACATCGCGCAGGTGCGCGAGGAGAATCCAGGCGCCGAGTTCCTGATCCACCCGGAGTGCGGCTGCTCGACGTCAGTCATGGAGTACGTGGCCGCCGGCGACGTCGACCCCGAGCGCACGCACATGCTCTCCACAGGCGGGATGCTGAAGTTCGCGCAGGAGTCGGACTCCAACCGCTTCATCGTCGCCACCGAGACGGGCATGCTCTATCCGCTCGAGCACGAGAACCCCGGCAAGACCTTCATCCCGGCGAACCGCGCGGCGGTGTGCCAGTTCATGAAGATGATCACGCTGCCAAAGCTGCGCGACGCTCTGCGCGACGGCGGGGAGCGCTACGAGGTGAAGGTCGATCCCGCGATCGCCGAACGGGCACGCGTGCCGATCGAGCGGATGGTGGCGATCAGCGCTTAGCCGCCGCCGCTGCCGTCGCCCGAGCTGCCGCCGTCCTTGCCGGACTGGTCCATCAGCGGTCCGCGCGTGCCGGTGGTGCCTGTGGGGGCGATGACCGTCTGGCCGTCGTCGCTCCCGTCTGTACCGCTGCCGGAGCTGCCGCTGCCGCTGCCGCCTGACACGGTGGTGAGGGAGCCGCCGCCGTCGCCGCTGCTCGGCGACTCGCCGCTGCCAACCGTGCCGCCGGAATCGCCGCTCAGGTCCTTCGAGCCGCTGTGCTGCTCGCCCCCGTCACTCCCCGAGCCGTCCTTGCCGGATCCGCTGTTGCGTTCAGTTCGTTGCGGTGAGCTCGGCCCCTCGCCGCTCCGCGTGGGGGAGCTGTGGCCACGGGATGAGCCGCCAGGCCCGCGGCCCGAGCGGCTGTGGTGGCGGACCTCATGGGGCGCGGAAGCGGCGTGCCGCGGCACGGCCTGCACGTGATCGTCCACCTGCGTGATGTGCGGCGAGGATCGATCCTTGCCGGCCGGCGGCGCCACGGACGCCTCGTTTGCCGCGGCGCCGTCCCCCGTGTGGTGGCGCAGCGGAACCGTCACGGCGCCGGTGGCCAGAACGCCCGTGGCAACCACGGCCACACCCAGCTTGAGCGCGCCGGCGCCCGCGCCGAAGCCGGCGCCGAGCTCGGCCACGCGCGCGGTGGGATCGGCGCCGCCCCCGGCAAGAGCCGCCGCCATCCGCTCGACGAGACCCGCGGGCGTGATGGCGGTGAGCCCGGACCGCAGCGTGGCTCGCGCGCGGTGCAGAAGCTGCCGCACGGCGCCGTCACCCACGCCGAGTGCGGCGGCGATCTCCTCGTAGCTCAGACCGTCGATCTCGCGCAGCAGCACCGCGTCGCGCTGCCGCTCGGGCAGCGCGTTCACCGCCGCCACGGCTGCGCGCAGCCGCTCGTGAAGCTCGGCCGCCTGATCGGGGCGCTGCACGCCGTCGAAGCTCTCGTCGAGCTGCTCGTGATGCCAGCCGTTCTGACGCAGCAGGTTGAGCGAGGAGTTGTGCGCGATGCGGTAGAGCCAGGGCCGCAGGTTCAGCTCGGCATCGCCCGACATCATGGCCTGGTACGCCTTCAGGAAGGTCTGCTGCACTGCATCCTCGGCCCGCGACGCGGGAAGCAGCCGCGAGCAGTACGCAAGGAGCGGCTTGCGGTAGCGCTGCACGATTGCCTCGAACGCGGACGCGTGGCCGGCGCGCACGAGGTCGACGAGACGGGCGTCGCTCTGAGTGCGAAGCATCGACGTCCCGGCAAGCCGGGCTGGCTCGATCAGCCTTCGTGGCGTCACGCAGAAGTTATTTCGACAACCGTCCTGCCCATCTAAACCCAGTAGACGCGGCGGACTCACGGTTTCGTCCAGTTAGTGTGCCAGCCGCATGGAGCTGCACAGACTTCTCCCGCAAAATGAACACATCGCTCCAGAGGAAGCGATCGCGAACTTCGGCTGGAGCGATCACGCGCCCGCGGACCGGCCCTACCTGGCGCTGAACATGATCTCCACCGCGGACGGAAAGGCGGCTGTGCAGGGCCGAACGGCGGCGATGTCGAGCAAGACCGACCGCGCCGTGTTCCACAACCTGCGCACGCAGGCCGACGCTGTGATGGCCGGCGCGGGCACCGTTCGCAGTGAGCGCTACGCGCCGCTCGTGAAGACGGAGGAGCTGCGGGAAAAGCGCGTGCGCGAGGGGCTCGCGCCCGACCCGCTCGCCGTGATCGTGAGCGGGCGCCTGCACGTGCCGGTGGACGTGCCGCTGCTCCAGGATCCGGGCTCGAGGGTGGTGATCCTCACCCACTCGCGGGGCGAGCTCAGCGGGCACAGGGCGCAGGTGGAGTACCTGCGCTCGGAGCCAGGGCCCTTCGACCTGCGGCCGCTGATGCGACGGCTGCGCGCGGACTACGGCGTCCGCTCGATCCTCTGCGAGGGCGGACCCACGCTCAACGCGTCGCTCCTGCCGTACGGGCTCGTGGACGAGCTGTTCCTCACGATTTCGCCCACCATCGCCGGCGGCGAAGACGCGCTCACGATCGTGGCCGGGGCACCTCTGCCGGAACTTCTGCAGCTCGAGCGAGTGTGGGCGATGGAGGCAGGCAGCGAGCTCTACCTCCGCTACCGGATCGTCCAGCGCTGACCCGCTCGCGCCTCCCGCCACGCGCGGTGGTCACACCGAGTCCGAGCGCGAGCACGGCGACGATGCCGCTGAAGATCCGGAACGTGGGCTCGATGCCGAGGCTCGGCGCCGCCAGTCCCGCGGCAACCGCCGGCACGGCGATCGAGAAGTACGCGACCACGTAGAACGCCGACATCACCTCGGCTCGCTGCCGGTCGGGGACGGCCTGTGCGAGTGAGCGCAGGGCGCCCAGGAACACGACGCCGAAGCCGGCTCCGGTGATCGCGCTGGCGCCGAGGAACAGCGCCGCGGATCCCGCCGACAGCGACGCCGCGGTGAGCGCCATCCCACCGCTGAGCACCATGGAGCCGAGTGCCGCCGCGCGGCGGGGCTCGAGCCGCTGCCACACGATCTGTGAGATCGCCGCCGGCAGCGTGAGCGCGAGCACACCCGCGCCGCCCGCCAGCCGGTTGGTGGTGTGCATCAGCTGCCCGAGCAGGTTCGGGCCGAGGGCGAGGTACAGCCCGGCGATCGACCAGGATGAGAGCACCGCGAGCGCCGCCAGGGTGAACGCGCGCCGCGAGTCTGCCGGCACGCGCGGCCGCTGCGGCCGAAGCCGCGGCCTCGCGCGCTCGATCACCGGCTCAGGGAGCGCGAGCGTGAGCACCAGCATGAGCGCGACGAGCGCGAGCAGGACGATGAACGGCGTGACGAGTGGATCCGGCGCGTACTGCACGAGCACCGAAGCCACCAGCGCGCCGACGGCGATGCCGCCCGCGCTCACCACGCCGTTGATCAGGCCTGTGCGGGCGGCGTCGCCCCGCGGGTGGAGGTCCAGCATCGCGGCGCCGGCTGCGCCGAGCGCGGCACCCGTCGTCAATCCCTGCAGTGCACGCGCCGCGAACAGCCAGCCCACGGAGCGGGCGAGTGCGAACAGCAGCCCCGCGCCGAAGAGCCCTGCCAGCGACGCGCCGAGCACGGGGCGCCTGCCGACGTCGTCAGAGATCCGGCCCACGAGGAGCAGCGCTGCGAGCACGCCGAAGTTGTAGACCGCGAACACGAGCGTGAGCACCGGCGTGGAGAAGTGCCACCGCTCCTGGTAGAGCCCGTAGAGAGGCGAAGGCGTGGCGGATGCGAACAGCGCAAGGCCGATCACTCCGGCCGCGACAGCGAAAGAGCTCTGAGCGCCGAGTCTCGCTCTAGCTGGTGTGGTGATCGGGTTCATCGCTTTCCTTCCAAACGGGGCGGGAGGGAACTTTGTGAGGGTGGATCAGTATTTCAAAAACTTTGGAAACTTGGTTGTAAGATAGTGGGCATGGCGAGCGCGCTACGAGAGATCCGTCACCCAGCGGCATCCGATCTCGATCTCGCGGAGATCCTCCGCACCGTCGGCGATCCGCTGCGGCTGGCGATCGTGCGCTCCCTTGCGGGCGGGGGCGAGCTCACCTGCAGCCAGATCCAGGACGAGCTCGAGCTTCCCGCTTCCACCTGCTCGTATCACCTGCGCCTGCTGCGGGAGGCCGGCGTCACGCGCACGCGCGCCGATGGCACCGAGCGCTTCACCTCACTTCGCGGCGAGGACCTGAACAAGCGCTTCCCCGGACTGCTCGACGTGCTGCTCGATTCAGACGGCTAGCGGGCACCGGTGATCTGGCGCATGCGCCTCGAGCTCGAACCGGCCGCGCCGGCCGAGCCGCGCTGGCCCGAGGGCGTACGGCCTCGCACCTTCACTCCGGCTGACGCGGAGGCGCTGCACGCGTTGCTCGTGCACGGCTACCGCCACGGCGGGGGCAGCGTGCAGCCGTTCGACATCTGGCTGCCGCAGATGACGACCGACGAGGAGTTCGAGGCCGACCTGTGGTTCGTAGCGGAGGCCAGGGACATGCTGGCGGGGGCGGTTTTGTGCTGGACGAGCGCCTTCGTGAAGGACCTCGTGGTGCATGAGCAATGGCGTGGCCGCGGCCTGGGAGAAGCCCTTCTCCGCCAAGCTTTCAGCGCGTTCGCGGCTCGCGGCGCCGAAGCCGTTGAGCTGAAGGTGCAGGCGGACAACGCACCCGCGGTGGCGCTCTACGAGCGGGTGGGAATGCGGGTGGTGGAGCGCCTCGAAGACGACTGAAGCGCTGCAAGAAGCGCTGCACGGAACCCATTTCTTAGCCGGACCCGCTATCAAGTACGGCCCGAATGGCGTCGCTGCCCCGGACAGATCTGCCCGTGCCCGCGCGTCCGCTGCCGCGTGGGCAGAGGCCGCAGGGCCGCAACGTGCCGGTCGTCGAGTTCGACGACGTGACGAAGGTCTACGACGGCGGCAGCGTCGGACTCGAGCGCGTGTCGATGCGGATCGGGCGCGGCGACTTCGTCTTCCTCGTGGGACCGACGGGCTGCGGCAAGTCCACCTGCATGCGGCTCCTGATGAAGGAGATCGAGCCGTCTCAGGGCCGGATCTCGATCGCCGGCCGCGACCTCGGCGACATCCCGCGCAAGCGCGTGCCGTACCTTCGTCGCAACATCGGCGTCGTGTTCCAGGACTACAAGCTGCTGCCCAACCGCACGGTGTACGCGAACGTGGCGTACGCGCTCGAGGTGATCGGCGAGCCACGCCAGTCGATCCGCCGCAAGGTGCCGGACATCCTTCGCCTCGTCGGCCTCTCCACCAAGCTGCACAACTACCCGGACGAGCTGTCCGGCGGCGAGCAGCAGCGCGTGTCCATCGCGCGTGCGTTCGTGAACCATCCGCCGCTGCTCCTCTGCGACGAGCCCACGGGCAATCTCGACCCCGAGACCTCGATCGGGATCATGCAGCTGATCTACCGCATTAACCGCACCGGCACGACAGTGATCGTGGCCACGCACGACCGGGAGATGGTGGACAAGATGCGCCGCCGCGTGATCGAGCTGGCGGAGGGCCGCATCATTCGCGACCAGGTGTCGGGCCTCTACCGGCCGGACGAGTCGACCAAGGAGTTTGCCATCCGGCTGCGTGGCGAGCTCGGCATCGGCGACGAGGGCCACCCCAACTAGGACCGCATGCGCCCCGGGTTCTTCCTCAAAGAGGCATTCCGCGCGCTCAAGCGCAACGCCGCGCCGAGCCTCGCCGCGATGCTCACCGTCCTTCTCACCGCGCTCGTGCTCGGCGTGTTCATCCCGGTGGTGCAGGCCACCACCGGCACCGCGAACCAGGTGCGGAGCCGCGTGGTGGTGAACGTGTATCTCGCTGACAACATCACGCAGCCGCAGCTCACCGCGCTGCGCCAGCGCCTCACCACCACGCCGAACGTGAAGAGCGTGGACTACATCTCGAAGCAGCAGGCGCTCAACGACCTGCAGGCGCAGCGGCCGAGCACAAAGGACGCGATTCAGCTTCTCGGCCGCAATCCGCTCCCCGCCACCTATCGCGTGGTGCCGAAGGATCCCGGGCAGGTGCAGAAGATCGTGAACTCGCTCGTGCGCGTGGACCCGAACACCGGCAAGCGCACGTTCGCGATGGCCGGCATCGGCGACGTCCGCAACCGTGAGCAGGACACGAACAAGATCCTGTCCGCCACCAGCCTCGTGAAGACGCTCACGGCGAGCCTCGCGGCGCTGCTCATCCTCGCCTCGATCGCGCTGATCGCGAACACGATTCGCCTCTCGATCTTCGCCCGCAGGCGCGAGGTGGAGGTGATGAAGCTCGTGGGCGCGACCAACTGGTTCATCCGCTGGCCGTTCGTGATCGAGGGCGTGGTGGTGGGCTTCATGGGAGGCGTGCTCGCGGTCCTTCTGTTGTGGGTGATCAAGGACACGCTGGTGGATCCGCTGTCGGCTAAGTTCGCGCTCATAGCCGCGCCGAACACGATCCAGTTCCCGGCACTGATCGCGGTGCTGCTCGCATCGTGCGTGGCTGTGTCCGCGCTGGGCAGCGGCCTCACGCTACGCAGGTTCCTAAGGGTTTAGTAACGCTCGACCGCGCGTTACTAACCTCTCGCAATCAGCACCACCGCGTATCGCCTCACCGTGATCGGCCTGCTCGGCGCGATCATCATCTTCGGCGCCGGCCTTTGGCTCGGCGGCCATCCGAACGATCTGCCGACGGGCATTCGCAAGCACTTCGTGGCGTCGGACGTGGCCGTGAAGAACGAGCTGATCGACACCATCGAGCAGGACTACTACAAGAAGGTGCCGCGCGGCGATCTCGAAACGGCGTCGCTCAAGGGGATTGTGGCCTCGCTCGGCGATCGCTTCTCGCGCTACCTCACCCCCGACGAGAGCAAGGCCTTCAACACCGAGCTGAACGGTGGCGAGTTCGCGGGCGTGGGCGTGTCCGTGGTTCCCGAGAAACGCGGGCTGCTCGTGACGAACGTGATCCCGGGTTCTCCGGCGGCGAAGGCCGGCATCCGGCAGGCGGAGGTGATCACCGCGGTGAACGGGAGCTCCATCGCGGGGGCCGCGGCACGCACCGCAAGCGACAAGATCCGCGGCAAGCCGGGCACCACGGTCCGGCTCACGGTCGCGTCGCCTTCGGGGAAGACGCGCACGCTCACGGTGAAACGCGCGAAGCTGCAGGCACCGCTCACCCAGTCGCGCCTGGTCACGCGCCATGGTGTGAAGCTCGGCGTGGCCGAGCTGTCCACCTTCGGTGAGGGCGCGCACGGAAAACTCCGCGAAGACGTGGACAAGCTGCTTGGTGAAGGCGCGAAGGGGATCGTGCTCGACCTGCGCGGCAACGGCGGCGGCCTGCTTCAGGAGGGCCGGCTCGTGGCGAGCATCTTCCTGAACAAGGGACTCATCGTCTCGACAAACGGTCGCGCCAGCCCGGAGCAGAGGCTGTACGCCACCGGCGGCGCGATCTCGCCGAAGATCCCGGTGGTGGTGCTGGTGGACGGCGGCACTGCGAGCGCGTCCGAGATCGTCACCGGCGCGCTGCGCGATCACGACCGCGCCACGGTCGTGGGCGAGAAGACGTTCGGCAAGGGCGTGTTCCAGCAGATCGAGCCGCTGTCGAACGGCGGAGTGCTCGACCTCACGGTCGGCCGCTTCTTCCTGCCGGACGGCGAGAACCTCGCCGGGCACGGGATAGTGCCCCAGGTGAAGGCGCAGGACAACCCGCGGACGACGCCCGACGAGGCGCTGAACACCGCGCTCCGGACCCTGCTGTCCAAGGGCGCTTGAGCACGCAGCCACGGCGCACGGGCGCCGCGCTCGATCCGGTGGTGGCCGTGCTGTCGAAGCGCGGGCGGCTGCTCGTGGCCGAGCCTCTGTTCGAACGCGGCACCCGGCGCATCTCACTCACCGGCAAGGCGACCGGAGGCGCGCGCGTGGGCGACATGGTGCTGATCGGCGGCGGCAAGCGCGGGCCGCGTGTGGTGCGCTCGCTCGGCAGGCCGGACGTGGCTCGCGACGTTCTCGAGGCTCTGATGCTCGACCGCGGCCTGCGGCTCGCCTTCCCGCGCGCGGTTGAGATCGAGGCCGACGAGGCGGCCGAGGCCGTGCCAGTGCACCGCGAGGAGGCGCGGCGCGACCTCACCTCCCTCACCACGTTCACGATCGACCCCGCCACGGCCAAGGACTTCGATGATGCGATCTCCGCCCAGTGCGAGGGCGATGCCATCCGCGTGTGGGTGCACATCGCGGACGTGAGCGCGTTCGTGCGGCCGGGCCGCACGCTCGAGCGCGAGGCGTTCCGCCGCGGCACCAGCGTGTACGTGCCGGGCGCGGTGGAGCCGATGCTGCCGGAGGCGCTCTCCAACCGCGCCTGCTCTCTCGTCCCCGGCGCCGAGCGGCTGGCGGTGACGGTGGAGATGGAGCTGCTGGGGGAGCGGGTGCGCAGCGCGAGCTTCTACCGCTCCCTCATACGCAGCGACGCTCGGCTGAACTACGACCAGGTGGATCGGGTCTTCGCGGGCGAGGAGCGCGCCGAGGAGGCGTGGGCCGAGCCGCTCGCGGCCGCGCGCGAGGCGGCGCGAGCGCTTCGCGAGTGGCGCGGGCAGCGAGGCTCGCTCGAGGTCACGTCCACGGAGCCGCAGTTCGAGTTCGACGAGCGCGGCCACGTGGTGGGCGTGCGGCACGAGGCGCAGACCGAGTCACACTCGCTCATCGAGCAGCTGATGATCCTGGCGAACGAGCAGGTGGCGTCGTATCTGGCGGACCGCCAGGTGCCCACGCTCTACCGCGTGCACGAACGGCCCAACCCGCAGTCGATCGAGTGGGTGGTGAACCAGCTCGCCTCGCTCGAGGTGCCCACGCCGCCCGTGCCGAAGAACATGACGCCGCAGCAGGCGGGCGAGCTGGCCGGAGAGATCAGCCGCATGGTGGCCGAGCACGTGCGGCGTACCGGCCGCGGCCGCGCGGCGCTGACGTCGCTCGTGCTGCGCTCGCTCAAACAGGCGTACTACACGCCGCGCAACCTCGGCCACGCCGGCCTCGCGAGCCCACGCTACTGCCACTTCACCTCGCCGATCCGGCGCTACCCGGACCTCGTGGTGCACCGCGCGCTGCTCGGCTCGCTCGGCATCGATGACGCCGCGCCGCGTGCGGACGAGCTCGACGAGGCGGGGCTCGAGAGCTCAGCCTCCGAGCGGCACGCGATGGAGATCGAGCGCGCCGCGGCGGACGTGTGCCTCTCGTTCCTGCTCGAGCGCCGCCTGTTCGAGTCCGGCTACGAGCTCGAGTTCGAGGGCGAGGTGGTGGGGCTGATCGGCGCCGGCGCGTTCGTTGAGTTCGGCGACGAGGGCTTCGAGGGCTTCCTCCCGGTGCGCCGGATGCGGGGCGATTGGTGGGAGTTGAACGAGGAGGGCACGATGCTCCTCGGGGAGAGGCGCGGCGGGGTGCTGCGTTTGGGCGACCGCATCGGCATCCGCGTGGAGCGTGTGGACGCTCCGCGAGGCCGCGTGGATCTTCGGCCGGCGGACTAGTCTCCCCGCGTGGCCAAGAAGGGAAAGCGCAAGGCGGCTCCCGGCGACGTGGCGACCAACCGCCAGGCGTCGTTTCGCTACCACCTGCTCGAGAAATGGGAGGCGGGGATGGAGCTGCAGGGCTCCGAGGTGAAGTCGCTGCGCGATGGGAAGGTGCAGCTGAAGGACGCCTACGCCACCGTGCACGACGGCGAGGTGTGGCTCCAGAACATGCACATCGCGCCCTATCCCGCCGCATCGCGCGAGAACCACGAGCCCGAGCGCCAGCGCAAGCTGCTGCTGCACCGCCGCGAGATCGAGCGCCTGATCGGCAAGACGCAGGAGAAGGGGCTCACCCTCGTGCCCACGCGGGTGTACTTCAAGGGCCGCAACGCGAAGGTCGAGATCGCGCTTGCGCGGGGCAAGGAGATGCATGACAAGCGCCGCGACCTGCGCGACAAGGACCAGCGCCGCGAGATCGAGCGGGCGCTGCGCGAGCATCAGCGCTAGATAGGCTCCCGCGCCATGCGCGTGTGCCTGATGATCGAGGGTCAGGAGGATGTGACCTGGGACCAGTGGCGAGCTCTCGCTCTGGCGGCAGAGGAGCACGGGTTCGAGGCGCTGTTCCGCTCGGACCACTACCTGTCGGTGGAGGGCAAGACCGAGCGCGGCTCCCTTGATGCGTGGACCACGCTCGCGGGACTCGCGGCGATCACCTCGCGGATCCGGCTTGGCACGCTGGTGTCGCCGGCCACGTTCAGGCACCCCTCGGTGCTCGCCAAGTCAGCGGTCACGGTCGATCACATCTCCCGGGGCCGCGTGGAGCTGGGCCTCGGCGCCGGCTGGAACGAGCTCGAGCACCGCTCGTACGGCTTCGAGTTCCCCGAGCGCCTCGGAACCCGAATGAGCGTGATGGCCGAGCAGGCGGAGATCATCGCCCGCTCGCTCGAGGCCGAGCAGTTCTCGTTCAGCGGCGAGCACTACACCGTCGAGAACCTCAACGCCCTGCCCAAGGCCGTGCAGCGGCCCCGGCCGCCGATCGTGATGGGCGGCGCGGGCGGCCCGAGAGGCATGGCCATCGCCGCGCGCTGGGCGGACGAGTACAACACGGTGTTCGTCGGGCCCGAGGAGGCGGGAGCACGCCGCGAGAAGTGGGCGCGGGCGTGGGCCCACGCGGGCCGCGATCCGGGCGCGCTCCTGTTCTCGGTGATGAGCGTGGTGCTCGTGGGCGCCGATGAGGCCGACCTGCGCGCGCGTGCCGAGCGGCTGGCCGCGCTGCGCGGCGTGGACGTGGACTCCATGCTGCCCGGCCTCCGCTCGAGCGGCGTGGTGGGCACGATCCCAGAGGCCGCCGAGCGGCTGCGCGAGTACGAGGCCGCCGGCGTTCAGCGATTCATGCTCCAGCACCTTCTCCACGACGACGTGGACGAGGTCGAGCTGATCGGCCGCGAGCTGATCCCGCTGGTTTCGGGCTAGCCGATCGTCCGCTGGAAGTGGGTGAAGTGCATGCCCACCACCAGGAGCAGCGCGAGGCCGAGATAAACCGCGGCCACCGCGATTCGAGTTCCGCGGCTCACATCGTGATACGCCTGATGCTCGGGCGACTTGCGGAGCTTGAAGCGCCGCCAGGCCTCGAGGCCGGCGAAGAGCACGATGATGAAGATGATCGGGTTGGGGAAGAGAACCGCGGCCACGAGCAGCCCCGCGAACCCGACGATCCACATGAACGGCGAGATCGCCGCCATCGCACGGCCGCCGTCGAGCGGCACCACCGGCAGCAGGTTGAAGAGGTTGAGAAAGAAGCCGATGAAGGCGAGCGCGCGGAAGAGGTTGTTGCCGGTGAGCGCGTAGAGCCCGAGCGGCACCAGGCAGCCGATCGAGCCGAGCACCGGCCCCGCCAGGCCCACGCGCGCCTCCATCGCGGCGTTCTTCGGCATGTCCTTCATGCCGATCACCGCGCCCATGAAAGGGATGAACACGGGCGCCGTGGTCTTCATGCCCTCGCGGCGCATCTGTATCGCGTGGCCCAGCTCGTGCACGAGCAGGAGCAGCACGAAGCCCACGCCGAACTGCCAGCCCCAGAGGAGTGCGTAGGCGCCGATCGACACGAGCATCGTGCCGGCCGTGGTGAACAGCTTCGCCTTTGGCAGCAGCACGAGCAGGAACTTCAGGGACGACCCCGCCTTTGCGATCAAAGCGCCGAGCGCGGCGATGCCGGCACCGATGCGCTTGAACGGACCGCGATCCTCCCTGACGGGCGACGGCGGCTCGTAGCTGGGGTCGGCCTCTACGGGACGCCAGACCGGCAGCTCTTCGCTGGTCTGTTCCATGACATCAATTCTGGCAGCGGCGGCGGAGTTTCCAGCCGGTTTCGCCATTTCTTATCGACTCTGTAGGCAGGAACCCCGAGCGCTCGGCGACCTTGTTCGACGCGATGTGGTCGGGATGGATGTAGGCCTCGAACGTGTGAATGCCCTGGGCGGCAAGCCAGTCGATCACCGCGGCCGTGGCCTCGCTCGCATAGCCGGCACCCTGGAAGCGGCTCGATACGACCCAGGCGAGCTCGGCCACGTGGCCGTCTCTCTGCGTGGCCTGCACCGTGCCCACGGCCTCGCCGGTCGTCCGCAGTCGGAGAACCCAGTTGAGCCAGCCGGGCCGGCGCGATTGCCTCACGTAGCGGGCCACGAGCTCCTCTTCGGCCGGCGGCTCGCCGCCGATGAAGACGTACATGGAGGGATCGGCCAGGACCGGGACCATCTCCGTGGCGTGTTCGACGCGCAGCGGCTCGAGATCGAGCCGCTCGCTCCTCAGCGGTGGTGCTGTGAGCAGCATGCTTTCGAAGCTAGGATTAATGCAGAACACACGGGGACGACAGGCTTCGACGTGGACGTTCCGTGTGGGTAGTTGCGAGTCGAGGTCCCCGGTAGGCCTCGCTAAACAACCGGGAAACCAATAAGTGCGGACAACCACACGTTCGCCCTCGCTGCCTAACCAAACTTAGGTAAGTGAGGTGTCGGTCTCGCTTCGGCCTGCGGGCGAGAACACCGGCATCAGCTAGCAGGCCAAGCCCGCGCCGAGTGCCCTCGGCGGCGCGGGGACACTAAGAGGGCTGGCCTCCCGTAACCCCGCCGGCGCGGCGATCGGGAGGCGAGACACAGAGCGCCGGCTACGCTCGTAGAAGCTGCCCATCACGCGCCCGCGGACGTGGGTTCGATTCCCACCGTCTCCACTGGCTTTCAGAGCCAATCGATCCTGTTGATGGCGACATCGCACCGCATCGGACCTAGCTCTAACGCCTTGCGTGGACGGATCCTGGGATTGATGGCGATCAACACGGCGGTGGACCCGTTCCGCTACACCGCCTCGACCTGCCGCGGCCGATAGGCGGAGTTGAGAGCGGATGGGGGCGCGTGATGTGCGCGAATTCGGTTGCCGAATCCGCTGCCGCTGAGATGACCCGAAAACGTCCGCGCATCCGGCAGTGCCATGGATGGCTCATAGCGAGGGGTTGATTTGAGCTCGAGAAAGATGACGCCTTCCCTGGCCGCCGACCGTGGCGAGCACGGCCTAGTCGAAATCCTGGAGCGACTCCGGTTGCTCCCAGATCCTGACGCTGTCGAGGCGCATGTCGAAGCGATTCGAAGCGAAGATCGTGCAGCGCCGCCGGAACGGCTCGCCACTAGAGAGGTCAATGCAACTGTTCTCCGTTGCACTGGAGTCGGGGTGGTCGCCGGGCTCCCGGCAACGATCCCCGGCGTGGGGACATTCGCGCAAGCGTGCGCCACACTCGGAATCGCCGGCGGCGAGGCCGGGATCCTCCTGCGCAATGTCGCGCAGCTCCAGTACACAGTCGCTGGCCTCTACGGGCACGACCTACACGCTTCCCAGCGGATCGACGAGCTGCTGATCGTCGCGGGGTTGCAGTCAGGCGCGATTCTGCCGGCTCGGGAAGCCGGAAAGCGCGTAGGCACCAAGATTGCGGTGGCGCAGTTCAATCGTCACGTCAGCGGGGCGATGCTCAAGAAGATCAACATGAAGCTCGGCACAACGGTGCTGACCAAATACGGCACCAAGCGAGGTGGGGTAGCGCTCGGCCGGATGCTGCCGTTCGGCGTGGGAGCGACGATTGGGGGCGGTGTCAACTTCGTCATGACGAAGAGCTTCGGGAGCGCCATCCTTCGCTACTACGGACAGATCCAGCCCGGTGGCGAGTCGCTGTTCGTGCCGGAAGATTCGTAGCCTTCGCAGCCTCGCCAGTCGGCTCAAGTTAGCGGCTGGGCTGTGCCTCTTGGAAGCGGAGTTCTCACAGGTGGGTTGATCCCCACCGTCTCCACTCTTCTGGTCAGAGGCCAAATGGCCAGGTTGCCGCCCGCCCTCGCGTGAAGCCGCCTCAGACGCACAGCGTCCGGAGGCGATGGAGGATGAGGGCCACTCGTCGTCGGTCGTTCGCTGTGCTTCCAGCTTGTGGCGTGGGCCGCTGTGCCGGGATGGTCGGGTCGCTGGCACGCGCCCCCAGGGTCGCGCGTTTGGTAACTGCGGCGATATCTATTGCTGCGATCGGATTCATGGAGGTCATGGTTCCTGGCGGTTGCATTAGGCGCAACAAGAAGTTCCACAAATCCATAAGATGAGCTGATGCAACTTGACCCGCGCCGGATGTTGACTTTCCGCGAGGTGGCTCGCGAGGGGTCGTTCTCCCGTGCGGCCGACGCGTTGTCGCTGACGCAGTCCGCCGTGTCACAGCAGATCGCCGCGCTCGAACAGCAGCTCGGCGTCTCGCTCATGGCGCGCGGCCGTGGCGGAGTGCGGCTCACCGCTGCCGGGCAGCGGCTGCTCGACCACGCCGCGGCTCTCGCGGATCGCGTCGAGCTCGCCGGCGTCCAGCTCGCCGAGCTGGTTGCCGAGGATCACCGGCAGCTGCGGATCGGCGCCTTCCCGAGCGCGCTGGCCACCATCGTGCCCGCCGCCGTCGCCCGGCTCGCGAGGCGGGTGCCCGGTCTTGATGTTCACCTTCGCGAGGGCCGGCTCGCGGAGCTCCCCGCGGCCGTGCGCAGCGGCGGGCTGCATGCCGCCGTCTGCTTCCAGGACGCGGACGCGGAGCGCCGCGAATACGACGGTGCTCTCCGTCGTGACCTGTTCGATGAGCCGATGGTCCTCGCGCTCCCGCCGCGCCACCGCCTCGCTCGCCGGAAGTCACTGTCCCTGGATGCTCTCGCGGGCGAGCCCTGGACCGCGCCGTCGCGCGACGGCCTCGTGGCCCGCGCATGCCGCGAAGCCGGCTTTGAGCCGCGCATCACGATTGAGACGAGCGATCCGCTGGCGATCGGCGCCGTGGTGCGCGCCGGCCTGGCCGTCACCTTGACGCCCCGGTTGCTGGCCGGGCAGCTTCCCGGAGTGCGGATCCTCACCGTCCGCGGCGCCCCACCGCGGCGCACCCTCTACGCCCTGCTACCAGATCGCGGAGCCCGGGCGCTCGACGAGGACCTGCTCGCAGAACTGGCGATCAGCGTCTAGCACGGCAGAGTCCGCAGCTTCCCGAACCGCCGCAGCGCGCGGGCCAGCCTCAGCCGCCCCCGCACCGTGCTCCGCGACACGTGCAGCCTGCGGTGCACCGCGTCCACGCTGCCGAGACGGTGGAACGCGCGCCTCGTCGCGTCGAGCTTTCGCTTCAGGCTGCGCGGTATCGAGGGCGGCGGGAGCCGGCCGGGCGCGCCCTGTGCAGACAGCGGCGCGAGCGCGGCCACCGCCCTCCGCAGCGGCCGGTGGTCCGTGCGGGAGCCGCTGTCGGCCATGATGTGGATCTCGGTGGGACCTGTCACCACCTCCAGGCCGCCGTCCGCGGGGAACTCGAGCATCAGCGCCCCGCGCGTCCGCGTGAACCTCTCGACCTGGTCCGCGGCCGCAGCCAGCAGAGATACGCGCGAGCACACCGGCGAGTTGTCCACCTGCAGTTGAGGCCCGCACCCGCGCGGGGTGAAGGATGCGCAGTCGTCGTAGATGAAGCCGCTGTCGCGGTGGTCGATGGACGCATCCGACAGCAGCATCCCGCCGAACGAGCGGCCGAGCCAGTAGAGCGGGAACGCGCTGAAGCGCGAGGCGCGCGTGAGGTCGGTCTCCACTAGCGGGGGCCGGGCCAGCGCGCCGCAGCCGCCGGCGGCCGGTGATCCGCCGCCGGGCCGCCAGTCGGCTGACTCGCTCGCGGGCGTGCCGTTGGTGAGCCATGTGAGGCAGCTTCCGTCGGGCGCGATGGAGTAGAGCTCGGGGCTCTCGCCGTCGGGGAAGTTGCGGTCGCTCGAGAACACGATCCGCGATCCGTCCGGCGACCAGTCGGGCTCGTTGTCGTCACCGGTGTTGCGGGTGAGGCGGCGCAGATTGCGGCCGTTAGCATCCATCACGTAGATCTCGCCGTTGTAGTCGCATTCGTCCTCGCCACAGGTCTGACCGTGGTGGTCGCGGACGCTGGCGAACGCGATGCGCGACCCGTCCGGAGACCAAGCGGCTGCCTCCGCCTCGCGCGCGAGCAGCTTCGGCTTGCCGCCGGTGGCCGCAACCACGAACAGCGACGGGTGGAAGTTGCCTCCGCGCCCGAGCCGCGTGACCGTGTAGACGATGCGGCTGCCGTCGGGCGACCACGCGGGCTGGGAGAGCGAGTCTGGCCGCCTGACGGTGAAGGTCACGTGGGTGACCGATCGCGCGGGCCCGCCTGCCGCGGGCATCACCTCGAGCGTGCTGACTATGCGGCGCGCCCCTTCCTGGATGTGCACGAACGCGAGTGACCGCCCGTCCGGCGACCACACGGGCGTCACGTCGCCCGCGCTCGAGCTCTGCGGCGAGAGCGCGTGCGGCGCGCTGCCGTCGGCCGCCATCACGAACAACTGCGCACTCTGATTGTCGCCGGACAGGTTCGTCACACGTGTGAACGCGATCGCGGATCCGTCTGGAGACCAGCGCGGGAAGAAGTCCCCCGAGTCGCCGTCCGTCGGTACGGCCGGCCCACTCAGCTGCCGCCGCCCCGACCCGTCGGCGGCGATGGTGAAGATGCGCCCGCCCGAGCTGTAGGCGAGCTGGGCAAGCGGCAACGGGGTTTGGGCGCGAGCGGGCGCGGCGCACGTGCCCACCATCGTCACCGCGAGCGCGACAGCCGCGATCCAGCGCCTCCCCATACCGCGGACAGGCTACGGGTGGTTTGGCGCGAATGCGCTACTCGGCAGGCGGACGTCGCGGGCGGAGCGCGGCGAACGCGTCGAAAAGCCGCAGCGCCGAGGCGCGCGCCTCATCCGCGCAGGCGGATGCCTCGTCGAGGAGGCGTCGCGTGTTCACGCCGTTCCGCGCGAGCTCGTTCGAGTGCTTCACCAGCCAGTCCGCGAGCGTGGGGGGCGTGATCTCGGCGTGGAACTGAATCCCGAGGCTGCGGCCGATCGCGTACGCCTGCGGCGAGTCAGGCGTGTCGGCAAGAAGCTCGGCGCCCGGCGGGACCGTGAAGCTGTCGAAGTGCCACACGAGCCACGGCCCCTCAGGAACGCGCGCTTCGTCCCGGCTTCGGACCCGCATCCATCCGACCTCCGGTTGTGGGCGCCGGAACGCCTCTCCGCCGAGCGCCTTGGCCAGCAGCTGACCGCCAAAGCAGATGCCCAGGATCGGCACCTCGCTCTCGTGCGCCTCTCTCAGCAGAGCTTCTTCGCGGTGGATCCACCCAATGTCCTCGTATGCGCCGTGCCAGGAGCCGAGGGCGACGACGAAGTCGTACGTCGCTGGATCGACTTCGCGGTCCTCTTGCTGGATGCGCAGGACGTCCCGCTCGATCGCACGCGCGGCCAGCCAGTCGGTGAGGTGGCCACCGGGAATGTCCGATTCGTGTTCGATGACAAGAGCGCGCACTTCCGCCGCCGCGATCGTAGAAGCTGGCCATCAGCCACGCGGCCCGCCCAGAAGCCCACGGCGGTGACGAGCACCCCGGCGGCTATGTCGAACAGATAGTGGTTGCCGGTCGCCACCACGGCCAGGCTCACGAGCGGCCCCCACAAGAGCGCCAGCGCCTTGGCCCAGCGGGGCCGCAGCGCCACGGCGAGCGCGATGCCCACCGCGAACGCAAAGCCGGCGTGGAGGCTCGGCACGGCGGCAAAGGGGTTGTAGAAGCTGGTGGCCACGTGCGAGTTGAGGCTCGCCTCGGACTGGCCGCTGATCGTGTCCACGATCCCCACGCCGGCCAGGCGCGGCGGTGCAACGGGGAAGAGGGCGTAGATCGGAACCGCGAGCAGCCAGGTGGCGAGCAGCGTGTTGCGCAGCGCGCGGTAGACCGGGCGCGAGTACCTGTACAGGAAGATCAGCGCGCCGGGCACCACCGCGAACTGGGCGACGAGGTAGAGGTGATTCAACACCCAGATCGGCGCGCCGCTGTCGAGCGCCTGCTGCACCGATCGCTCCACGCTCACGTGAAGACCTTTCTCGAGGTTGACGATCCAGTGCGCGTGCGCGGTGGCCTTCGGCACCTCGCCGGCGGCTATCCAGCGCGTGGCGCTGTAAGCCCAGTAGGCGGACAGGTAGATCAGGAGCTGCGCCCGCCACTTGCTGCTTGCCCAACGGACCGCGACCGCCATGGGACTACGCGTAGGTGTAGGGGTGGTTGAATGCGGCGAGCGCGTCGGTCGAATCGACCTCGAGCTCGAAGCCTTCGCCGGAGCGCTGATCTCGCACCGTGACCGACACCCGATCGGTTTGCGAGTTCCAGAGCAGGCGCACCTCGATGCCATCGCTCGTCCTGCGGTCCAGTTCGCGGACTTGGGTCTCGTTTGTTGTGGTCGTGGTCATCAGTTGTTTCGTCTAGGAAGACCCGGGGGTCGCTACAAAGTCATCGCTCATATGACGCAGCAGGAGTGCGGGAAGTGACAGGACGGCGTGTGAGATCGGTCACACGCCGGCCGGTTTGCCGAGCGTGGGAGAATGGACCCGCCCGGGACGCACGGACTCGACCGGCATGACCGAGAGCAACAATCCAGGTGCCACGCAGCTCACCGAGCTGATGAGGCGGGTGCTTCAGTCAAGCGCCTCGGAGGCGTTCGAGGACTTCCTCGTGAGGCAGGTCGCGCTCAGGGATCTCGCGCCGAAGGCGGACGCGGCCGTGTTCGAAGGGGTGGACGAGTCGCCTGATGGTGGGGCCGCGATGGCAGTAGCGCACCTGGCCGAGCTGCCGGCCCACGAGAGGGAGGAGCTCCTGGAGCGCGCCAGCAGCGAGAGCGGCCGCCGCCTGCATGCCGCTGCCCTCGCGCTGCTCGCGGCGCGAGACGCGGCACGGCTCGCCGTGGAGATCACACCTGAGATGGTGGCTGTTGCGGCTGTAACCGAACTCGGCGACTCCACTCCGGCTCAGCGCGGGCGCCGCTGAGCTCGCGCGGCTCCACCGCTTCCTTCCTGCGGTCTCCCCGGGGTTGCTCTCGGAAGGTGCCGAAAGTAGGCTCGCACCCGACTCGCGCAGCCAACGAGATCGGAGGCTGCCATGGCCGAGGTCAAGCGCCCCAAGCCCCTCAAGATCCGGGTCACCGAGATCGAGGATCCGTTGCCGGATGCGACCTTCGGGAGTATCGGCCGCTATGTGAAGGTGAGCCGGCCGGGCGCGCGGACCGAGTCGTTCGTGCCGCAACGTCTTGTGCTCACGTTCGACGAGAAGCAGGTCGAGCATGTGGACCCGTGGACCCTCGCGATCTTCGAGCTGGACGTCGAGTCTCGCACGTTCACGCTGATCGAGAGCTCGATCGTGGACGTGGACGGCGCGGAGGTGGCGGCGTGGATAGACCACCCCGGCACCTACGGCGCCATCGGCTTGCCGAAGCACCCCGCCCTGCTCGAGACGCTCCGCCTGCTCGACCGCTTCGGGCCGCAGCTGCTCGAGGAAAGGGAGCTCGGCGAGCACGGGTTGCAGGACCGCATTTGCGGTCTGATCCTCTGCGACGACCCGACCAAGTGGGGAGGCGGCCCGATCGGCGACGTCTGCGCGCAGTGCCTCAACCTCGACCCCTCGTACGGCAAGCTGCCGGACAAGCTTCTGCTGGAGCGCCAGCCGCCGCTCCGGGCCTACCCGGGCCACCTGGAGCCGCCGCCGCCTGCTCCTCCCGGTACGCCCAGCATCCTCGGCTGGGGCCAGAACATCGGCGGCACCCTTGGCGACGGGTCGACGACCGAGCGTGACACGGCGGTTTGGGTGCCCGGGCTGGATGCCAGGAAGATCGTGGGCGCCGCCGCCATGACGGTGGCCCTCAGCGCCGACGGCACGGTCTGGTCGTGGGGTGACGACGGCTCCACCATGCCGAGATTGAGCCCTGGCCGCGTACCGAACCTCACGGGGATTGTGGACATAGCGGCGCGTGGCTCGCATGCGCTCGCCGTGCGTTCGGACGGGAGCGTGTGGAAATGGGGGCGCGACGTTTCCGGGGGCGGCTTCGACATGCAGCCGGTCAAGGTCGCCGGCCTCAGTGATGCGGTTGCGGCCGCCGCGGGAGACGACTTCAACCTGGTGCTCACGCGGGACGGCCGTGTGTGGTCGTGGGGGGACAACTCGCGCGGTCAGCTGGGGGACGGGTCGAGGACATTCCGCTCGGCTCCGGCTCTCGTGCCAAACCTCACCGCGGTGCAATCGATCGCTGCGGCGGCGGCCTCGTCCTTCGCCGTGAGGGTCACCGGCGACGTATTTGCCTGGGGCCTGGGAGACGGAGGCAATCTCGGTGTCGGCGGGACTGGCGGTTTCGGGCCCGTGAACGACAAGCTCACGCCGGTGCAGGTGCCGGGCCTCACCTACATCCAGCAGATCAGCGCAAGCCGGCACGTGCTCGCGCGGGACATTGCCGGTGACGTGTGGGCGTGGGGAGCCGGTGGCGACGGCCAGGTCGGCGACGGCGGCACGGCAAATCGCCTGACGCCCGTCAAGATCTCCGCCCTTCACGGAAAGTCCATCCGGGCTCTTGCGGTGGGCGACGCCCACAGCCTCGCGCTCGAGGGCCAGCGGACGATTTGGGCGTGGGGCTGGAACGTGGCCGGGCAGCTCGGCGACGGCACGCGAAACGAACGTCATACGCCTTTCTCGACGCTTCTGCCGAACGGGCGCAGCGGGATCGGCGTGGGCGCGGGCCCGACCTGGAGCTTCGCGCTCCTGGGCTAGTGCTGGCGTACGTCGCGGCGTAGCCTTTCCTGGTGTCCAGGTAACGCCGGGAGGAGAAGGTCATGGCCAAATTCCGCATCCAGCCGCACGTCCGTCTTCAGGAGTGGGTCGCCGAGGAACTGGGGTTCTTCCGTGACGAGGGCCTGGATTACGAGTTCGAGGTAACGGGCTTCTCCAGCGGATCGACCGCGCCGTCCGTGGGGCGCGGCGACTCCGCGCCCCTTGCCGTTCGCAGCGGCGCGTTCGAGGACATGGCGAAGGGACGTTCGTGCGACGTGTCCGCTGCCTGCCACTGGGCCGTGAACGCGGCGGCCTCTTCACAGCACGGGAAGATGTGGGGCAAGGCGTACTCCATCTGCGAGTCGGGGATCTTCGTGGCGCCGGAGTCCCCGTATCAGCGCCCGGAGGACCTCGCAGGCGTGAAGGTCGGCGTGGGTTATCACTCGGGCAGCCACTACTCGGCGATCCAGGCGCTCGAGCCGTTCCTCGACCGCGACCAGATCGCGCTCGACTTCGTCGGCCTGCCGTTCGACCGCGTGCGCCAGATGCAGAAGCGCGTGATCGAGGCTGCGAACGTGTTCGGCGCGCAGTACTACATCCTCGAGCAGCAGGGCTTCCGGAAGCTCGCGGACAGCACCTTCATCATGGGCTTCCTGGTTGCGTCCGAGGCGGACACGGAGGACCTCGAGCGTTACTTCAGGGCGCTGCGCCGTGCTCAGGCCGAGCTGGACCTCGAGCCCGAGCCGTACAAGCACTACTGGACCCGCGAGATGCCGGACGACTTCGCCGAGGTGGTTGACGTCCGCCGCTTCGGGCCTGGCGAGCGGATCGTGTTCGAGCCCTACACGCGCGAGATGTTCGAGCGCACCCACCGGTGGATGGAGAGCTGGGAGCTGTTCGACCCGAGCGCGGCGGGCACGCCCGCGTACGAGTCCGCCGTGCTCACGTAGCCCTAGGACTCGAGCGCGGTGCGCAGCGCGTCGAGGTCGTGCGCGCCGAACACCACGCGGTTGCGCGTGGCGATGTAGACGAGGTCGAGGTCCACGCCCGCCTTCGCGATCTTGCGCGTGAGGTCCGCGAGCACGCCCGGCCGGTCCTCCACGTCCACCACCACCACCTCGCGCTCGCGCGTGACGGTGACCGAATGCGAGATCGACAGCGCGTGCCTCACCGCTTCCGCGTGCTTCACGAGGATGTGCAGCTCGGCGCGGTCGCCCGCGCCCACGCATGTGGCCGCGGCGATGTTCACGCCTGCGTCGCTGATCGCGGCGGCCACCGCCGCCAGCGCTCCGGGGGTGTTCTCGACGTCGATGACCAGGTCGACTGCCATTGCCCTCCTCCGGCGGCCAGCCTACATCTCCCGCATGCGCCCCAGGCGATCCGGGTAGCCGCGCCGCCATGGACGATCGACAACTCGAGCAGTTCGAAGAGGCGGTAGAGGAGAAGAAGCGCAAGGCGAAGGAGGCGTCTGAGAGGACGCCACCGCCCGAGAGCGGGGGCGGCTCCTCCATCGAGGGCGACGAGGAGTCGCTCATCGAGCATGGGCGCCCGCAGGAGGTGCGCGACGAGCGCAAGAAGAACGCCGGGCACGGCAAGAAGACCGCCGACAAGTGGAACCAGTGAGCTAGCTCCTCCGCCATGGCGCGCTGCGCAATCCGCTGCCGCTGAAGCCGCTGCGGCGCGCGTACGGCGAGGCGGTGCGGCGCACGAGCCTGGTGGTTGAGTCCGTGGTCCGCCGCCAGCGCGCAACAATGTGATGCCGTGCTTCGCGTCCTTGCGCTTGCGCTCGCCCTGGCGGTGCCGTCCACCGCCTTCCACTCGTCGATCAAGCCCGTGCCGCCATCGGTGCGGACGGAGATGAAGAAGCACGGCTTCTACCACTCCAACTGTCCCGTGAGGCTCTCTCAGCTACGCGTGCTCACCGTCACAACGCGCGGCTTCGACCACCACACCCACACCGGCCAGCTCGTGGTGAACGCGAGCGCCGCGCCAGGGCTCGCGAAGGTGTTCCACAAGCTCTACCTGCTGCACTTCCCGATCCGGCACATGCGGCTCGTCCAGATGTACGGGCCGAACAGCACGATCCCGAAAGACAACGACGTGACCGGCTCCTTTGACTGCCGCCAGGCGGTGCCGTCACCGTGCGTGGGAGGGAACGGCACCGGCTCGTGGTCGATGCACGCGTACGGCCTGGCGGTGGACATCAACCCGCGGGAGAACCCGTACGTGGGCTGCGGCCAGTCGCGCGATCCCGGCACGAGGCCCTACTTCAACCGCTCGAAGCACCGGCCGGGGATGGTCACCGCCAGGGTGATCAGGGCGTTCCGCTCAATCGGCTGGGGCTGGGGCGGATCCTGGGCCGGGAACACCAAGGACTACATGCACTTCTCCTCAACGGGGCACTAGTAGCGCGCCCTGCCGCGGGTGGCGTCCACGACCTCCTCTACAACCATCCGAGCGCGACTCCGAACACGAGCCCCATCACGAGGTCGATCATCGCCAGTCCGCCCACGCGCGTCCAGCGGGCGCGTGAGGTGGGGGCGTCGTAGACCCACGCCGCGAACAGGTAGAACCAGAGGTAGCCGAAGATCACGATCACCGGCCACGACGCCACGTTCCACCACCACCAGTGCCAGTGGAAGGTGCCGCTGGCGTGAAGGAAGAGCTCGACCGCCACGCTCACGAGCGAGAGCCCGAGCGCGACCGCGAAGCGGTTGGGCATCCCGAGAATGCGCGCGTGCCGGTCAGCCGGGAGCAGCTTCACGTAGACGATCCCGGCCAGCGCGAACATGAACGTGATCTCGACGTTGAGCCCGATGAGGAACTGGTAGGCCGTGGGTCCGGTGGTGGCCCAGAGCGGGGCGGTATCGCTCGCGTGGAGCACGAGCGCGTTCACGATTTCGTTGAACCAGTCCGCAAGCCAGATCGCGAAGCCGGCGGCGATGATGTCGAAGCGGCCGCGCTCCACCTCGTTCGCGTACGCGTAGATCACGAGCGCGAGCAGCGCGACGGCGTACCACCTGAAGAGCGACGGGTCGCGCACGAGCCGCTCCGCCTGGAGCGTGGGCGCGGTGCGCGCCGCCAGTGAGAGGGCCATTGGCGCGTAGGCTAAGGGCATGGCTCGCTACGCCGCCTTTCTGCGCGGGGTCAACCTCGGTCGCACCCGGAAGATCTCGAGCGCGGAGCTGCGCGCGCACTTCACCGACATGGGCTTCGAGGACGTGGGCACCTTCCGCACGAGCGGCAACGTGGTGTTCGGCGGGGCGCGCGGCTCTGAGGCGAAGCTGAAGGAGCGCGTGGAGCGCGAGCTGTCAAAGGCGGTGGGCTTCGACGTGACCGTGTTCCTCCGAAGCGAGGACGAGGTGCGCGCGATCGCGGCACACGAGCCGTTCCCCAGGAAGCACGTGGAGGCGTCCGACGGCAAGCTGCAGGTGTCCATCCTGCCGGGGAAGCCCTCGGCGTCCGCCCGCAAGCAGGTGCTCGCGCTCGCCACCGACCAGGACAGGCTGGTGTTCGGCGAGCGCGAGCTCTACTGGCTCCCCAGCGGCGGCATCCTCGACACCGCGCTCGACCTCGGCGCGATCGAGAAGCTCATCGGGCCCAGCACGCGCAGGACGAAGGGCACGATGGAGCTCCTGGCCGAGAAGTTCTTCGGGCCCTAGCCCGGGGCTATCGTCTTTCGCATGGCAGAGGAGGAACGCCGCCGCTCGCTGGTGGAACGCCGCATCGTGAGAAGCGGCGTGGACGAGAGCCGCGAGGGCAAGCCGCTGTCGCGTCGCGCGCGCCAGACGCGGCGCAGCGTGGAGGCGTACCTCGCGGCGGGCGTCATGCCCCGCTACATGGAGCGCCTCCGCGACATCGAGGCCGAGCGCGCCAACCTGCGCCGCCGCATCGGCCGTGCTCACCGCGCGCTGAAGGAGGCGTGCGGCGACGACCGCGAGGAGTTTGCCCGCCGCTGGCGCGAGCGCGCGCACGAGTGGCGCTTCGACGAGATCAACCAGCTGATCAAGGAGCACAACGACTGGTACCCGATCGAGTCGGGCCTGCCGCTCGACCCCCGCACGCGCGACTACGTGCCGATTCGCGGCCGCTCCTACCGCCGAACTCCGCTGGGCCCCGAATGGGTCCTGGAGCACTGGCCGGCCGAGTAGGTCAGAACGCATACCCCCGCTGCGGCACATCCGACCGCTGGATGTGCTTTATTCCGGTGCCACAACCAGCCGAGTCCCTGCCGTTCAGGTGGCGGGGAGCGGGGGAACCAATTTAGGGGCCGGAGTCGTTCCTGGTCCCTGGGGCGAATCGCACGCCATAGCGCGGCGTAGCGCGTTCTTTCTCGCGCGAGCCCGTCAGCTCACCCCGTAGGCGTCAGAAAGAAGGGGCGAACCGGTGCAGAAACGTACCGCTGCTGGCGCTGCGTGCAACCTGCGTGCATTCAGCCTGCTTGGGCTCACCACTCTGCTTGCGATCACATGCCTCGCCGCCGACGCGCGCGCGGGCGTGCACGGCACCCGCGTCACCGCGCTGATCAGCCGCAACGCGAACGGTCCCAGCACCGGTGGCGCGTTCAGCCAGGATGGACGCACGGCGTCCCTCTACGCCTTCACGAGCGCGGCGTCGAACCTGGTGGGCGGGGACAGCAACGGCGTGACCGACGTCTTCGTGCTCCACCGCAACGGGATGGGTGGCTCGATCGAGCGCGTGAGCGTGGCGAGCGGCGGGGCGCAGGCGAACGGCAGCAGCTCGAGCCCGTCCGTGGACGGCACCAACGGCCGCAGCCCGCACTGCGTGGCCTTCCAGTCGAACGCGACGAACCTCGATCCGCGCGACGCGAGCCCGGACTCCGACGTCTACGTGCGCAACCTCGCGCACGGCACCACTCACGTGGTCGCGCCCGGCGCCACCGATGCGGTGCACCCGACGATCGACGGCGCCTGCCGCTTCGTGACCTTTGCCGCGGGCGGCACCGTGTTCGTGGCAAAGGTGGACAGCGGCAAGCCGCTCGCCATCGCGCAGGGTGACCAGCCGGACCAGGAGACCGACGGCCGCGGCGTGACCTACGTCAGGGCCGGCCAGATCTGGTACCAGCGCTTCGGGCGGGGTAGGCACGGCCTGCGCAAGCACGGCCCCGAGCGGCTCGTGAGCGCCGGGCTGGGCGGCGCGGGCAACGGCCCGAGCGCGCACCCGTCGGTGAACGCCAACGGCGAGTACATCGCGTTCGAGTCGGCCGCCACGAACCTCTGCCGGGGGCTCTGCAGGGGCGTTTCAGCCGACCGCAACGGCGCCACAAGCGACGTCTTCCGCCGCACCATGAGCCGCCACGCTCCCACGCACGACCGCATGGAGATGGCCAGCTTCTCCTACGGCGCGCACGCGCAGGGCAACGGGCCGAGCAACGACCCGGTGATCTCGAGCGCCGGGCAGTTCATCCTGTTCGACTCGGCGGCAACCAACCTGCGGCCCAAGGGCAGCTTCGTCGGCACCGATCCGAACGGCCACGTGCGCGACGTGTTCCTGTGGAACTTCTCCCTGAGCCGGGGCTACGGCAACGTGTCCCGCGAGTCGCGGCCGCCGTCGAGCGACGCCTTCTCCACGCCGAGCGTGGACCCGGCCACGAGCGCGCACGGCAACTACGTCGCGTTCACCACCAGCGCGGGCGCCGGTGCCGCCGGGGGTGGCGGCGGAGCGGTGCCCAATGTGTTCATGCGCTTCCTGGGCGGGGCGTAGCGCTCAGGAGAACTGCGGCTCCTCGACCCACGGCATGATGTCCGGCAGACCGTCGCTCACCCGATCGCTGAACTCAGCCGGGCGCTTCTCGAGGAACGAGGTCACGCCCTCGCGCGCGTCGGCTGAGCGGCCGCGGGCGAACATCGCGCGTGAGTCGGCGCGGTGCCCGTCCATCGGGTGCGGCGCGCCGAGCATCGTCCACATCATCCGCCGGGCCAGAGCCACCGACACGGGCGCCGCGTTGCCGGCGATCTCGTTCGCGAGGTCGCGGGCCGCCCCGAGCACGTCGTCCGGAGCGTGAACGCTTCGCACCAGCCCGCCGCGAAGCGCCTCGGATGAGTCGAACACGCGTCCCGTGGCCACCCACTCCATCGCCTGCGAGATCCCGACGATCCGCGGCAGGAACCAGCTCGAGCACGCCTCCGGCACGATGCCGCGGCGCGCGAACACGAAGCCGATCTTCGCCCCCTCGGCGGCGAGCCGCACGTCCATCGGCAGCGTCATCGTGATGCCCACGCCCACGGCCGGGCCGTTGATCGCGGCGATCACCGGCTTCACGCACTGGAAGATGCGCAGAGAGATGCGCCCGCCGCCGTCGCGCGGCACCTCCTCGCCGGCCGCCTGGCGCTCGGTCCAGTCGAACGTGCTGCCGCCGCGCTCGAGGTCTGCGCCCGCGCAGAAGCCGCGGCCGGCGCCCGTGACCACGATGGCGCGCACGTCGTCGTCGGCATCCGCGGCATCAAACGCCGCGATCAGCTCCTGGCCCATCGTCACGGTGAAGGCGTTCAGGCGGTCGGGCCGGTTGAGCGTGATCGTGAGGACGTGGTCCTCGACCTCGTAGAGAATCTCCTCGAACTGCATGCGCGCTCCTTGTCGGGGAGCGCGGATTGTGCCGCTCAGACCCTCCGCGGCACGTTGCCGCCGAGGCTGAGCACCACGCGCATGGCCTTGTGGCCGGGATCCGCGGTCGGTCCGAACATGCACGGGCAGCCGCCGTCGATCACGGCGATGCCCTGCTCACGACCGAAATCCGCCGCCTCCTTCGACACGCTTCCGGCGCCCGGCCCGCGGTGCATCCACACATGCTTTATGCCGAGCTCCGCGCAGTCGCGCATCGTCTGTTCGGCAAATTCGGGCCTGGTGCCTATCACCACGGCCTCCACGCCGCCGGCGATCTCGCGCAGGTCGTGGTAGGAGCGTGTTCCCTCCACCTCGTCCGCGTTCGGGTTTACGGGGAACACCTCATAGCCGCGATCGCGCATGCGCTTGAACACCACGTTCGCGCCGTGATCCTTCGGGCTCCGCGATACCCCGGTCACCGCCACGCGCTTGTGGCTGAGGAAGTCCGCTGCCGCGTCCTTGATCTTGGTCATGGCTGTAGCTCCTTTCGTGGCTCGCGCCCGCCGAAGTAGATGAGCGCGGCCCCGCCTGCCAGGAAGATCAATCCAAGTCCGAGCAGCCCCAGCGACACGCCGAGCAGGGCCGGCGCCTTGGCGCCCACGGCCATGTCCGCGGCCACGCCGCGCGTGCCGCCCGGGCGCATCACCACCACGGACCAGCTGCCCGATTTCACATGCCAGCTCAGGACCTGCTTGCCGGGACCGCTCACGCTCGCCACCCAGAAGCGCGCACGCTCGGGCGGCACCGCCGGCGCCCCGCCGGGCTGCGGCCGGTAGCTGGCCTTGAACGGGTGCTCCTGCACGTCGATCACGTCGGCGTGCGCCACCCGGGCGAGATATGCCTGAACGTCGCTGCGACGGGCGATGCCGATGAACAGCGGGCGGCTGGGGTTGAGGCTCTCGCCCCGCACGCGCACGGTTCCCAGCCAGCTCTGCCCGTACAGGAAGCTCGGCACCTCGCTGCTGATGTGCAGGCTCCTGGTGGCCATCGCGTAGCTGGGGGTGGCGAACTGATGGGTGTTGGTCATCAGGTAGCCGTCCGAGTCGCGCTGCGTGGTGTGCAGCCAGAGGCCGAAGCCGCCGCCGGCCGCGAAGCCGAGGCCGATCAGCGCGAGCAGGCTGCCGATCACGAGCATCGCGATCCGCCCGGCGGTCCAGCGGCGGCGCGCCTGGGGCATCGCAGGCGCCGTCGGCGCCGCGGGCGATGGCTCGGGCCCGGGTAGATCGAGAGCCATCTGCCCGCCACTTGGATGCTCACTGCCGCCGCTGTCGAGCCGGAAGGGCGGATAGCGGTCTGTCATCAGCCCCACGTACGCGGCCACACGCAGGGCCCAACGGTTGAGGCCAAGTACGAAGTCGAAGATGCTGCGCGGGTACTTGCCGGTGAAGAGCAGGATCACGGCCGCGATGAACACGAGCAGCCGAATCAGGCCGGGGCCACCCGTGCGCCACACCCAGTGGGTGGACTCCCAGGCGAAGAAGCCGCTGCCGCCGATGAAGATCCCCACGAGCAGGAGATGCGGAATCGCGAGCAGCCACTTCACGAACGGCAGCCAGCGGTTGAGCCGGTCGGGATAGTTGATCTCGAGCCGCGCGGGGTAGTCCTCCACGTCGGCGAGCGTGAACGGCGGATAGCGGTCGGTACCGAGCGTGCCGTACGAGTAGAAGCTCACCCGCCAGGACCACCGCAGCACGCCCACGTTGAAGTCGAACAGGCCGCGCGGGTAGCGCCGCGTGAACAGGATCGCGAAGAAGGCGACGACGCTGAGCACGAAGAACGCGACCCACAGGAAGGCGAGCACGACGAAGTGGGGGATCGCGAGCAGCCACTTGACGAGCCAGAGCCAGCGGCTCAGCTGCGGGTCGAGCCTGCCCTCGACGTCGACGGGGTATCTGGGTGCAACGGTTGCCATCGCCACACGCACCATGGCCGACCTGCAGCGGCGCGGCATCGGTGCATGGCCCGGAATCGCGCTGCGGATTACTACGGAGGAGGGCTACTCCGCGCGGCTGAAGCGCGCGATCGCCACGCTCAGGAGCCCCACGCCCATCATCGCCACGAGCGCCGCCTCGAACACGCCGGGCAGGTGCCAGCCCCACCAGGTGACGCCGGGGGCGAGAGCGTGCCGCGCGGCCTCGCTCACATGGAGGTGCGCGAACACCGCGCGCCGGATCGGGTCGACGGCATAGGTGATCGGGTCGAGCCTGTTCAGCACGTTCAGCCACATCGGGAGCCCGACCACCGGGAAGAGCGCTCCCGAGATGAAGAAGAGCGGCATGATCACCATCTGCATCAGCGCCATGAACGACTGCATCTGGTTCATGCGCGCGGCCATCATCACGCCGAACGCCGTGAGCGCGAATGCGAGCAGGAGCTGCAGTATCAGCACCTCGATGATCATCACCGGCGAGTACGGCACCCCCACGAGGCCGGCGATCGCGATCATGATCACGCCCTGGAAGCCGGCCACGGTGGCGCCGCCGAAGCACTTGCCGATCACGATGGCGCCGCGGCTCACGGGCGCCACGAGCATCTCGCGAAGGAAGCCGAACTCGCGGTCCCACACGATGGAGGCTGCGGAGAACATCGCGGTGAAGAGCACCGCCATGGCCAGCACGCCCGGATAGACGAACGTGCGCAGATTCACGCCGTGCGTGCCCGCCGACGCGAGGCGCGAAAGACCGGTACCGAGCACGAACAAAAACAGCACCGGCTGCACCAGCGAGGTGACCATGCGCGCGCGATCGCGCGAGAAGCGGATCAGCTCCCGCTGCCACACCACGCGCACGGCGCGCAGGTCGCTGCGCAATCCGGCACCCGGCACGCGCACGCGCGCCACGCGCGGCTGAGCGGTGCCCGTGACCGCCGAGGAGCTCTCCACTAGTGCCTCCCCGTCATCATCGAGCGCATCACGCGCTGCTGGTCCGTGGTGGAGGCCTCGGCGTCGCGGATCGTGGTGCCGGTGTAGGACATGAACACGTCGTCGAGCGACGGCCGCGCCACGCTCACGCCGGTGATGGGCACGCCCAGCTCCGCGAACAGGCGCGGCACGAACTGCTCGCCCTCGGCAACCGAGAACGTGACCTCGCCCTCGGCGATCACGGCGTCGATCTCGAAGCGTTCCCTGAGCGCCGCGATGGCGGAATCGTCGTCCCCGGTCCTGATCTGCACGCGGTCGCGGCCCACGCTCGCCTTGAGAGCCTCCGGCGTGTCCAGCGCCACGATCCGGCCCTGGTCCATGATCGCGATGCGGTCGCAGTACTCGGCCTCGTCCATGTAGTGCGTGGTGAGGAAGATGGTGGTCTCCTCGCGCGCCTTCAGCTCCTGGATGTAGGTCCAGATCGAGCTGCGCGTCTGCGGGTCGAGCCCGATCGTGGGCTCGTCGAGGAACAGCACGCGGGGCGAATGCAGCAGGCCGCGCCCGATCTCGAGCCGCCGCCGCATGCCGCCCGAGTACGTGTTCACGAGGCTCTCGCGGCGCTCCCATAGGCCCACCATCTCGAGCACCTCGCGCATCCGGTCGCGGAGGTCCGCGCGCGGCACCCCGTAGAGGTCGGCGTGGAAGCGGAGGTTCTCCTCGGCGGTGAGGTATCCGTCGAGCGTGGGGTCCTGGAACACGAGCCCGATGTTGCGGCGCACCTGGTCGCGCTCGCGCACCACGTCGTAACCAGCCACGCGCGCGTCGCCGCTCGTGGGCAGCGCGAGCGTACACAGCATCGCGATCGTGGTGGTCTTGCCGGCGCCGTTCGGCCCGAGGAAGCCGAACACCTCGCCGGCAGCCACCTCGAAGTCGATGCCGCGCACCGCCTCCACCTCGCCGTAGTTCTTTGCCAGTCCGCGCGTCCACACCGCGGGCTCGCGCGTGGTTGTGTGGGCGCCCCGCTGCTCGACAGTCTGAGTCAAGCCTCGTCTCCCTCGCCCTCGGCAAGGATGCGGTAGAGCGAACGCCTGGTATCGGCGAGGATCTTCGACGCTTGCGCGACCTGGGATGGGCTGCCGGCACGGACCACTTGACTGAAGGCTAGGGCCACCTCGCGCATAAGTCCGGCCGCGGTCTTCACCTCGTCGCTGAAGCCGCCGGTCATCTCCTCCCAGGGCGGGGGAACGTCCTCCCCACGCTCGGCCACGTGGGCCCTGCCGGCGTCGGTGAGCTCGTACTGCTTGCGGCCATCGGCCTCGGTGGTGCGCACGAGCCCCTCGTCCTCGAGCTGCTGGAGCGCGGGGTAGACCGAGCCTGGGCTCGGCCGCCACATGCCGCCGCTGCGCTCCTCGATGTCCTGCATGATCTGGTAGCCGTTCCGCGGGCCTTCGTTGAGCAGCAGGAGTGCCGCCGTGCGAACGTCGCCTCGCCGTGCCTTGGGTCCGCCCGGGCCGCCGGGCCCGAAGGGCGGCCCGCCGAAGCCCATGAAGAACGGAAAGCCGCCGCCGTGGCGGTGCCGTCCACGGCCGTGCCCGCCTCCGCCGGCCATGGCCCGCATCGCGCCGCGCCAGCCGCGCTGGTGCGGCGGGAAGCCTGAGATCGCATATGTCGCGTTCATCGTCTTCTCCTTGTGTTCGAGAACTCGACGATGCATAACGATATATCGGCAACATACGGTCGTCAACGGCAACAGGAACTCAATCCGTGCGCTGGCGGCGCTACATAAAGCGGATGTAGGATCGATAACCGGAGGAGACGGCGGCGTTGCGGACTCGCGCACCTCGCGTCGAAGACGCGTGTTTGGGATGCGCCGACGGCGATCGATGCTGGATGCAAGACACCTCTGAACCACGGACGGCTAGATGAGACGCGGCCTGGCCTTCGCCGCTCTCCTCGGGGCGTTGATCGTTCTCGTGGTCGTGCTCACCTCCTCCGGGGGCGGCACCACCTACAAGCTCGTCTTCCAGAACGCCGGCCAGCTCGTCACGGGCGACCAGGTGCAGATCGGCGGCGTGCCCGCGGGCAGCGTGAAGGACATCGAGCTCACGCGCGACAACCGCGCGGAGGTCACCATCTCGGTGGACAAGCCGTACGCGCCCCTGCACGAGGGCACCACCGCGGTGATCCGCGCGCCGTCGCTGAGCGGCGTGGCCAGCCGCTACATCTCGCTCAGCCCAGGCCCGAACTTCAAGCCCAAGCTCGGCGCAGGCGCGACGCTCAGCGGTGACAGCACGACGTCGATCGTCGACCTCGACCAGCTCTTCAACACTCTGGGCGCGCCCACCCGCCGCGCACTCCAGCAGGTGATCCAGGGCTCAGCCACGCAGTACGCCGGCAAGGAGCGGCTGGCCAACCTCACCGCCCATTACTTCAGCCCCGCGCTGGCCACCACCACGCAGGTGGAGGACGAGATCGCGAGCGACAACCAGGCGTTCACCGACTTCCTGGTGAACACGTCGAACCTCGTCACCGCGCTGTCCTCGCGGCGCGCGCAGCTCACCGACCTCGTGTCGAACTCCGGCCGGACCGCCGGCGCGGTGGCCGCACAGAGCCAGTCGCTGTCGCAGGGGCTGGCGGCGCTGCCGGGCGCCCTGCGGCAGGGCAACAGCACGTTCGTCGACCTGCGCTCGGCGCTCGGCGATCTCGACAAGCTCGTGGCGGCCTCGAAGGTGGGCACGAAGGGCCTCGCTCCGTTCCTCAGGCAGCTGCGGCCGGTGGTGACCGAGGCGGTGCCGACCGTGAAGCAGCTTCGCCAGATCATCTATCGCCCGGGCGCGAGCAACGACCTCACGGACCAGCTGCTGCAGCTGCCGCATCTCGCGAAGCTCACGGACACGGTCTTCCCGCGCGCCGTGGACACGCTGCGCCAGTCGCAGCCCATCATCGAGTTCATCCGGCCGTACGCGCCCGACCTCGTGGGCTTCCTGCGCGACTTCGGCCAGGGCGCCGCGCCATACGACGCCAACGGGCACTACGTGCGCGTCACGCCGATCTTCGACGCCTTCAACCTCACCGACGACGGCAAGGGAGGGAAGCTCGACCCCAAGCCGCCGGACCAGCGCGGAGTGTCGCCCGCCCTGAAGTTCGGCAACCTTCGTCGCTGCCCGGGCGCGGCCACCGCGCCTCCCGCCGACGGCTCGGCGCCGTTCGTGGACTCCGGGCAGTTCGCGAACCCGGATTGCGACCCCTCGCAGGTGCCGAGCCGATGAGGCGGCGGCGGGTGATGGGCGCGCTTGTGGCGGTGGCGCTCGTGGCGGCTGCCGCGCTGTTCATGGCCGCGGGCGGCAGTGGCGGCTCGAGCGGCAGCTACCTCGTGCGCGCGGTGTTCGACAACGCGAACTTCGTCACCCCGGGCGAGGACGTGAAGGTGGCCGGCGTGAAGGTGGGGGCGATCGACTCGCTCGACCTCACCGCCCAGAACAAGGCCGTGGTCGTGCTGCGGATCAACGACCCCGCATTCAAGCCCTTCCGGCGCGACGCTCACTGCCGGATCAGGCCGCAGTCGCTGATCGGCGAGCAGTTCGTGGAGTGCTCGCCCACGCAGCCGCGCGCCGCGGGGGCGCCCGTGCCGCCTCCGCTCGCGCGCATCCAGTCCGGCCGCGGCAAGGGGCAGTACCTGCTGCCCGTGCAGAACACCACCACGCCCGTGGCGATCGATCTCGTGGGCGACACGCTGCGGCTGCCGTACCGCCAGCGGCTCACGCTGATCATCAACGAGCTGGGGGCGGGGCTGGCCGGGAACGGCACGGCGCTGTCGCAGGCGATCCACCGGGCGGATCCCGCGTTGCAGCAGACGGATCGGGTGCTCGCGATCCTGGCGAGCCAGAACCGCACGCTCGCCGACCTCGCGCGCAACTCGGACATCGCGCTCGCTCCGCTCGCGCGCGAGCGGGCGCGCGCGGCCGATTTCATAGCCAAGGCGAGTGCCACCGGCGCCGCCACCGCATCGCGCGGCGGCGACCTCGAGCTCACCCTCCAGAAGCTGCCCGGCTTCCTGCGCACGCTCACGCCCACCGCGCGGCAGCTCGGCCGTACCGCCGATCAGATGACGCCCGCGCTGAACAGCCTCCACGCGCACGCGAGCGACATCAACACGTTCGTGCGCGGCCTCGGCCCGTTCTCCACCGCCGGCCTTCCGGCCTTCCGCGAGCTCGGTAGGACGGCCGACGTGGGCAGCCGGGCGCTCACGAAGTCGCAGCTCGTGATCGAGGACCTCGCGACGTTCGGCAAGAACGTGGCGCCGCTCGCCTCCGACCTCGCGGCGGTGGCGTCCAGCTTCAAGAACGCCGGCGGGGTGGAGCGGGCGCTCGACACCGTCTTCTACCTCACGTCCTCGGAGAACGGCTACGACTCGATCAGCCACTACCTCCGCGCCGGGCTTGTGGTGAACCTCTGCTCGTCGTATTTCGCCACGCCGTCCCCCGGCTGTTACTCGTTCTTCGACAAGAGCACGCAGAAGACGGCTGGCTCGGCGGCGTCGCCGTCCGCAGCGGCCACGGCCACCGCCGCCGCTCCCAAGCAGCAGCCACAGGTGTCGCCGCTGGTGACGAAGGCGGTGGGCACGCCGCAGCCGAGCAATGTAAACGGGCAGCTGCTCAACTTCCTCCTCGGCAACGGGAGCGCCCGGTGAGGTCGCGGGGCGGGGCATCTCTGGCGAGCTCTCCGGTGCTGATCGGCGCGGTGACGACGCTCGTGGTCGTGGTGGCCGTGTTCCTCGCCTACAACGCGAACAACGGACTTCCGTTCGTGCCCACCTACGACCTCAGGGTGCAGCTCCCGGACGCGGCCAACCTGGTGAAGGGTGACGAGGTGCGCGTGGGCGGCACGCGCGTGGGCCTGGTGAGCCACATCGGCGCGCGGGCGCTTCCGAACGGATCCGCGCAGGCGGTGCTCACACTCAAGCTGCAGCGCTCGCTCGAGCCGCTGCCGGTGGATTCCACGGTGATCGTGCGGCCGCGCTCGGCTCTCGGGCTGAAGTACGTGGAGATCACGCGCGGACACGCCGCCCGCGGATTCGTGAACGGCGCAACGCTGCCGGCGTCCGCCGCGCATCCCCTGCCCGTGGAGATCGACGACGTGTTCAACATGTTCGACCAGCCCACGCGGACGGCCGAGCGCGGGAACCTCACCACGTTCGGCGACGCTCTTGCGGGGCGCGGCCTGGGGCTGAACCAGGCGATCGCGCAGTTCCCGCACCTGCTCGGCACGCTCACGCCGGTGGCCGCCAACCTGGCCGCGCCGCGCACCGGACTCGCCACGTTCTTCCAGGCGCTGGGCCGCGGCGCGAGCGAGGTGGCTCCCGTGGCCGAGGCGCAGGGCGAGCTGTTCGCCAACCTCGACACCACATTCAGCTCCCTCGCCACCGTCACGCGCGCGATACAGGACTCGATCAGCGGCGGCCCGCCCTCGCTCGACACCGCAACGCGGGACCTGCCGCAGCAGCTTCCGTTCCTGCGCAACAGCGAGGTGCTGTTCAAGCGCCTGCGGCCGGGCTTCGCCGCCTTCGGCCAGGCCGCACCCGACCTCGCGGGCACCGTCACAAAGGGCACGCCCGCGCTACAGCGGTCCGCCGCACTCGACCGCCGTCTGAGCGGTGCGCTCAACTCGCTGCAGGAGTTCTCGCAGGACCCGCTGTTGCCGCGCGGCATCAACCAGCTCAGCACGGCGGCCACGCTGCTGCGCCCAACGGTGGCTTTCGTGAAGCCGGCGCAGACGGTGTGCAACTACCTCGCGCTGTTCTTCCGTAACGGGTCCGCGGTGCTGTCGGAGGGCGACAACATCGGCACCTGGCAGCGCTTCATCATCGTGGCGCCGCCGCAGATCGCCAACAGCGAGGCCGGGCCATCGAGCGGTCCGGCAAATGGGCCGCAGACGTCGGAGCCACTCACAAAGAACAGCTTCCTGCACTCGAACCCCTATCCGAACACTGCGGCGCCGGGCCAGCCGCACGAGTGCGAGGCGGGCAACGAGAAGTACCTCCAGAACCAGTCCGTGATAGGGAATGTGCCGGGCAACCAGAGCACGCTCCACGAGGTCACGAAGGTGGACAAGTCCCGCTGATGGCACGCGCGCACCACAGGGGGATGAGCGCCTTGCGCGCCGGCCTGATCGCCATCGTGCTGATCGCGATCGGCGCGTACTTCGGCTTCGCCAAGCAGCTGCCGTTCCGCCACCCGTTCAAGCTCGAGGCCGTGTTCCGCTCGGGGGTGAACGTGCGCAAGGGCACGCCCGTGCGGATCGCGGGAGTGAACGTGGGCCAGGTGACCTCGGTGAGCCACTACCGGAACACGCAGCTGGCGCTCGTGAAGATGGAGATCGACAAGGGCGGGCTGCCGATCAAGCGCGACGCCACGCTGAAGATCCGGCCGCGGCTGTTCCTCGAGGACAACTTCTTCGTGGATGTGCAGCCCGGTAGCCCCTCGGCGCAGAGCGTGCATTCGGGCGACGTGATCCCCGTGACGCAGACGAACGACCCGGTGCAGCTCGACCAGGTGCTCACCACCCTCCAGTCCGGCACGCGCGGGGACCTCCAGAAGCTGCTCCAGGGCTACGGCACCGCCCTCACCACGCGGGTGCGCGGCCTCACGGCGGCGCAGTCGCTCCACAGGACGTTCAACCACAGCGCGAACGCCTTCCGCTACTCCGCGCTCGTGAACCTCGGGCTGCTCGGCAGCCAGCCGCACGACCTGTCGAAGCTGATCGCATCCGCCGGGAAGGTGAGCGCGGCTCTCGACCGTGACGAGCCCACGCTGCAGGACCTGATCTCGAACTTCAACACCACGATGGCCGCAACCGCGGCGCAGGCGCCAGCGCTCCAGCGCGCGGTGGCGCTGCTCGGCCCGACCCTCACGCACGCGCACACCGCGTTCCTCGACCTCGACCGCGCGCTGCCCTCCACACGCGCGTTCGCGCTCGAGATCATCCCTGGCGTTCAGGCCACGCCCGCCACGATCGCCGCCGCGCGGCCGTGGCTCACGCAGATGAAGCCGTTCCTCTCGGCGAGCGAGCTGGGCGGCCTCACGAAGCAGCTCGCGCCGGCCACGCAGGATCTCGCCACGCTCACCGCCCGCACACCGGCGCTGCTCCAGCAGCTCGACCTGCTCGACCGCTGCATCACCCACACGATCATCCCCACCGGCAACGTCAGGGTGAACGACGGGTCCTTCTCGAGCGGAGCCGAGAACTACAAGGAGTTCTGGTACTCGATGGTCGGCCTTGCCGGCGAAGGCCAGAACTTCGACGGCAACGGCCAGTTCCTGCGGCTCGCCACGGGCGGCGGCGGCCACCTGATCCAGACCGGCAGCTCTTCGAACCTCGGCGCGCCGTTCTTCGGCAACGCGGTGTCGGCGCCTGCGGGCACGCGGCCCGCCTATCCGGGCCGCCGGCCGCCGTACGTGTCGAGCACTCCGTGCTACCGCAGCCCCGTCCCCGACGTGAACGGCCCGGCCTCGAACGGCCCGCCAGACCACACGCGATGAGACGTGCGATCCGAAAGCACGCGGGCGAGTTCGCCACGATCCTGGCGATGATGGTGCTGGCCGTGGCCGTCGCGATCTACATCGCGTCGCACGAGCGGCTCGCGCTGCCGACGTGGGTGCCCGGCGTGCACAAGCAGTTCGCGCTCAACGTGGAGTTCACCACCGCGCAGGCGGTCACACCCGGCCAGGGCCAGACGGTGGTCATCTCCGGCGTGACCGTGGGACGCGTGACGGGCGTGAGCCTGCGGGGCGGCCGCGCCGTGGTGTCCACCGAGATCAAGCCGCGCTTCGCGCACGTGTACCCGAACGCGACGGTGTTGCTGCGGCCGAAGACGGGTCTGAAGGACATGGTGCTCGAGCTCGATCCGGGCTCGCGCTCGTCCGGCGCGGAGCTCAGGAGCGGCGCCACCATTCCCGTGTCGAACACGCTGCCCGACGTGAACCTCGACGAGGTGCTGGCAAGCCTCGACGCCGACAGCCGCGACTACCTGCAACTGCTCGTGTCGGCGGGCGGGCAGGGGCTTGGGGGCAACGGGCGCAAGCTGGCATCCGTGCTCCGCCGCTTCGACCCGACGGCGCGCGACCTCGAGCGTGCCACTTCGCTGGTGGCGCAGCGGCGGCAGAACCTGCGCCGCGTGATCCACAACTTCCAGCTGCTCGCCACGGCCCTCGGCAAGAACGACAGGCAGCTGTCGCAGTTCGTCGTGAACTCGAACGGCGTGTTCAAGCGCTTCGCCGCGCAGAACCAGAACCTTGGACAGACCGTCGCGCTGCTGCCCGCTGCGCTGAGCGCGGCCAACACCGCGCTCGTGAAGACCGACCGCCTCGCCCGCACGCTCGGCCCCACGCTCGAGGAGCTGCGGCCGGCGGCCCGCGCTCTCGGGCCGTCGCTCAAGGCGAGCCAGCCGTTCCTGCGCGGCACCACTCCGATCATCCGTGACCAGCTGCGGCCGTTCACACGGAGGGCTCAGCCGGCGGTGAAGGCGCTCGCGCCCGCGGCGTCGAACCTGGCGGCCGCCACGCCCAAGCTCACCACGGTCGGCAGCGTGCTCAACTACCTGCTCAACGAGCTGGCGTACAGGCCGCCCGGCGGGCAGGGCATCGCGGACCAGGGCTACCTCTTCTACCTGCCCTGGGCGAACCACAACACCAACGAGATCTTCAGCGGCCAGGATGCGCTCGGCCCGGTGCGGCGGGGGATCGTGCTGGTGTCGTGCGACGGGCTGGGTCTGCTGAGCGCGCTCGCGAACCCCACCACCAACCCCACGCTCGCGACGATCATCTCGCTGCTCAACCCACCCACCAAGGAGCAGGCCTGCGGAGGTGCGCCGTGATCAAGCAGCGGCCAAGCGTGGCGCGCATCGCGATCATGGTGGGCTTCACGCTCTCCTGCATCGCCGCGCTGCTGTATCTGTGGGTGTCGTTCGGCGGCGCGATTCCGCTGGCCGCCAAGGGCTACCGCGTGAAGGTGGACTTCCCGGAGGCGGTGTCGCTCGCCTCGAACGCGGACGTGCGGATCTCGGGCGTGCCGGTGGGCCACGTGGTGGGCATGAAGCTCGGCCCCGGCAACACCACCGCAGCCACGATCGAGCTGAAGTCGCGCTACGCGCCGCTGCCACGCGATGCTCACGCGATCCTGCGCCAGAAGACGCTGCTGGGCGAGACCTACGTCGAGCTCTCGCCCGGCACGCGGCGGCCGGGCAACTACATCGCCGATGGCGGCACGCTGCCGCCGGCGCACGTGTCACCCACGGTGCAGCTCGACGAGATCTTCCGCGCGTTCAACCCGAGCACGCGCGCCGCCTTCCAGACGTGGATGCAGGCGCAGGCGGGCGCCGGCGCGGGACGCGGCGCCGATCTGAATGCGGCGCTCGGCAACCTGCCCGACTTCACGGACAAGACCACGCGGCTGCTCGACGACCTCAACGCGCAGCAGGGCGCAGTGCAACGGCTCGTGTCGAACACCGGCGTGGTGTTCGATGCGATCACGCAGCGCCAGGGTGCGCTGCGCAACCTGATCTCGGCATCGAACGAGGTGTTCCGTGTGACGGCTCAGCGCAACCGCGAGCTCGCTGCAGCGTTCACCGCGCTGCCCACCTTCGAGCGCGAGAGCAGCCTCACGCTCGACCGGCTCACGCGCTTCTCCCACACCACCAACCCGCTGATAACGCAGCTTCAGCCCGTGGCGCAGCAGCTCAGCCCGACGCTCGAGCAGGTGCGCGTGCTGGCGCCGGACCTGCACGGCCTGTTCGCGCGCCTCGGCCCGCTGATCGACGCCTCCCGCGAGGGGCTCCCGGCGCTGTCGAGCTTCCTCGACCACCTCCGCCCGCTGCTCGCCCAGGTGGATCCCTTCCTTCGTAACGCCAACCCGATCTTCGAGGGCCTCGGCTTCTACAAGCGTGAGCTCACCGCGTTCTTCGCCAACGTGGTGGCCGCGACCGAGGCAAAGACGCCGCCGCGCGACGGCAAGCCCGCCCTGCAGTACCTTCGCACGGAGAACCCGCTGAGCCCGCTGTCGCTCGCGTTCTACCCGCACATCCCGGGCTTCGCGCGCCAGAACGCGTACGCGCTGCCGGGCAACTTCGACCAGCTGCGCCAGGGCCTGCCGGTGTTCGACTCGCAAAACTGTTCGAACGGCAACCCGGCGCCGCCGACGAGCTCCATCCCGGACGGGCTCGTGCCGCTTATCCAGCAGTACGTGTTCCGCACGACGGACCGCAACATCCCGGCGCCGCCGTGCCGCCAGCAGGGCCTCTATCCGGGCGGGACGCAGTTCCCGCAGTTACGGCCTTCGCCGTGACTGCGGGAGTAAGGAGTAGGGAGTCCGGGTAGCCGCGCCGACCTACCGATGTTTCTCTTCTTCTCCAACGGTCTGGGCTGCTTTGGCTCGCTCGTGGTCTCGCTGGTGATCACGGCGCTCATCCTGCTCGCCACAGGCGTGCTGCAACTTCACTAGGTCCCGTTGCTACCGGCCGTTGCGCTCGCGGTGCTTGCAGCCCGGCCAGCAGCAGGGCCGGCGCATGCCGTCCTCGAGCTCCTCCTGGGTCCGGCGGATGCGGCGCTCGCGGGTGGCCTCCTTCTTCGCATCCTCCACCCAGCAGATGAACTCGTTGCGGGCCAGGGGCGTGATGTCGTTCCACGCCTCGAGCGCGGTGGCGTTGGCAGCCAGCGCGTCGCGCAGGTCTGCTGGCAGCTCGTGGACAACTCCACCGGGAACTCTCGGACCGCTCACAGGTCCATCGTAGAACCCCGCCGTCAGTAGTCGTTCTTGAAGGTGAAGTAGGAACCGCGAATGGTCCCGGCCAGCTTCGACTTCTGCCGCGCGAACTTGAACCGCTCGGCGAGCTCCGCGGGAACCTCCATCCCATCGGAGAGCTTGAACCCGACCGCCCGCCTCTTGGGATCGTCGACCGTGTACATCACGTTGATCGACAGGCCGCTCTCGTAGAAGACGTAGGCCATGCGGATGTTCTCGACCTGGAAGGCCGTGGCCTCGAGCGGCCGAGACGAGATCTCGATGTCGCGTTCTTCCTTGAGGATCCGGTGAATCCAGTCGATCGTGGCCTGTGCTTCGCTCGCGGGCTCCACGGTGAAGACGTGGTCGTACTTGTTCTTGAAGTAGCGCGCCTCGTTCGCCCGCAGCCCGGCGAGCGCGGGCGCCACCGGTGACGACTCGAGGCCGACCGTCGAGACATCTTTGAAATCCACGGCGTACGACAAGTCGCATTCTCCTCTCATGATCCTTGGACGACGGGTTCCAGCACCCAGTGCGCGAAGTCGGCGGGATCGACGTTGCTACCGCACAGGATCGTGGTCACCCGCCGCCCGGCGAATCGCTCAGGTTCCTCGATCATGGCAGCGATGCCAAGCGCTGCCGACGGCTCCACCACGAGTCCCGCGTGCTGGTAGAGCATTCGCATCCCGGCCTTGATCGAATCCTCGCGAACGAGCATCACGTCGTCGAGCAGCACGAGCAGGTCGTCCAACACCTCCGGGATCGGGCAGCGGCCGGCCACGCCGTCGGCGATGGTGTCGATGCGGTCGGTCTCCAACACCGTTCCCTCACGCCACGACAGCGCCATGGCGGGCGCGCCCACCGGCTGGATCCCGATCACCTCCACGTGATCGGCGAGAGAGCGCATGGCGTAACCCACGCCGGTCGCCATCGCGCCGCCACCCAGGGCCACGAGCACGACGTCGAGCTCGGGATCGTCGCGGACCAGCTCGAGTCCGATGGTGGCGGCGCCTTCGCAGGTGGCCAGATCCAAGCTGTCCTCGACCAGATAGGCGCCGTCCGCCTCGGCGATCTCGCGCGCGTGCAAGCGGGCGTGTTCGATGTCCTCGCCAATGAGCCGCACGTCCGCGCCGAGGGCGGCGATCTGGCGCAGCTTGAGCGGGTTGGCGGTCTCCGCCGCCACGACGGTAACCGGCAGGCCCCGGCGCCCGCCGCTGTAGGCAAGTGCCTGCCCGAGGTTCCCGGCGCTCGCGCACAGCATGCGGGAGGACCCCTGCTGGCGCGCCACGGCCGCGACCGTCTCCGTGCCCCGCCCCTTGAAGCTCCGCACCGGGTTGAGCGTCTCCACCTTCAGCTTGACGGTGGCCCCAAGCGCCTGGCCCAGCGGGCCGCATGGGAGGGAAGGCGTGTCGAGGAATGCCGGGTCGATCTCCTTGGCCGCAGCGCGAATCCGATCGAGCCGGAGCCGAACACCGTCAACGCGAGTCACGCCCCGCAGGATGGCATGCAGGCGCCTCGGCCGCTTTCACTTGGGTGTCGGCGCCAATCTCCTTCCATGTGGGCACGGAAACTCGCGCAAGGTTTGTGCACGGTGAAGAAATGCCGCGCCGACTCCCTATGGTCCGTCGCCCCAAAGTTGGAGGAGGGGGTGAGGGAATGACCGTCCTCATCGAGCGAGACTCGATAGACAAGTCGGCGAGCATCATCTGGCTCGGCGGTGACATCGATCTCTATGTGGCGCCCGAACTCAAGGACCTGATCTTCGAGGCCATTCGAGCGGGGAACACGGATCTGGTCGTTGACCTTTCCGCGGTGACCTTCATCGATTCCACCGCGCTGGGCGTGATGGTGCAGGCCAGGAAGCGGCTCGAGCCGGAGGGAGGATCCATCAGGGTGGCGTGCCCGTCCACGGCCATCGTCGAGATCTTCGAGATGGTGGGCCTCGATCGCGTGGTGCCGATGCATGAATCGGTCGAGGACGCCGTCATGGCAATCCGGCTGCGTCGCGGGTCCGCGGAAAACAAACCCGCGACGCGATCGGGCACGAGGCGCTGGCTGCGCGTGCTGAACGAGCGAGGCCATCCCGTCTGAGCGCCGGCGCGGCGCGGGGACCTCTACTTGGCGTAGTTGCTCGCGCCGTACCAGTCGATCACCACCGCGGGCTCGTCGCCGACCACCCAGCCGTCGTGGCCGCTGGGCAGCGAGGTGATGTCGCCGGGGCCGGCGATCAGCTCGGTGCCGTCGTCCATGCGGATCGCCACGCGGCCACTCACGTGGTACTGGAAGTGCGGCGCCTGGCAGCTGTGGGTTCCCGCGATCGGCTTGACGTCGTTGGACCAGCGCCAGCCGGGCTCGAACACGTACCTGCCGACCTCCCCGCCGCCGATCTTGAGGATCTCTGCGCGGCCGTTGGGGAACTCGCGGACCTCGTCGGGGTTGTCGAAGGTCTTGTGCTCGGTCTCCTGCCGGGTGTCGACGGATGGCATGGTGTGTCTCCTCTCTTCTGGTGGGTGAAGAAGTGCCAGGAAGACAATGCGTCACACGGCACCGGCGGTTCATCACCCGATCGGGCCATCTTTCGCGGCCGTGGGTGTGATGGCCCGCCGCTCAGGCGAGCAGGTTGCGCTCGGACGCCAGCGCCACCGCCGCGGCGCGCGACGACACTCCGAGGCGCACGTAGATGTTGGCGAGGTGGCGGTGCACGGTGTGCTCGCTGACCACCAATCGCTCGGCGATCTGACGGTTGGAAAGTCCCTCGGCCACGAGTGACAGAACCTCCCCCTCGCGCCGCGTCATCCCCGCGCGGGCGGCGGCCGTGCTGCGCCCGCCGAGCCGGGCGACGAACCTGTCGGCCTGCTTGAGCGCGCGCCCCGCGCCGAGCGCCTCAAACGTGGCTCGCGCGGCCTCCGCCTGCTCGAGCCCCGACACCGGGCGGTCCTGAGCCTCGAGTGTGCGGGCCAGCTCGAGCCGCGCCTGCGCGGCCTCAAAGGGGGCAGCGCTCCGCACGTGCAGGTCGATCGCGTCCTCGAACGCCTGGCGCGCGGAATCGAGCTCGCCCTCGGCGGCAGCAATTCGCGCTGCCGCGCCGCGCTCCGCCGCTCGCAGCTGGTCGGTGCGCACCGCGTCCGCTATCGCGGCGAGTTGGGCGTGCGCCGTGCGCGCGGCCGGCACGTCGTCGCTCCGGATCCGGATGGGCACCAGCAACTCGAGCGCCGCCGCGCTCTCGATCGGCTGCTCGCTTCCCAGTCCGCGGAGGTAGCGCTCGGCGTACCCGAGCGCCGCTGCGGGATCGTCCTCATCGAGCGCCAGCTCTGCCCACGCGAGGTGCGCAAGCACGTGCGTGCCGCTCTGCTCGAGCAGCGAGCGAGCCTCCCGGGGCCGGCCCTGGCGCCTCCGGAGCTGCGCGAAGCGGGCGCGGGCGTAGCCGGCCAGCGGCGGTCTGAGGACGGTGAGTGAGTCGGCCGCCCAGGCGAGCTTCTCCTCTGCCTCGGCCCACTCGCCGCGCATCATCAGCACCGTGCCGTGATGAGCGCGGCACAGCGCGAGCAGCGGGCGCTGTCCCGTCCGCTCGCAGAAGGCCTCGAGCTGCTGGCACCACTGCCCGGCGCGGTCGAAGTCGCGCGAGCGCTCGCAGGCGATGATCATGTTGCAGCAGCACGAGCCGATCGCGATCGGGTCATAGAGCTCGCCCGCGGTGGCGGCGGCGGTGCCCTCGTCGAGCAGACGCGTGCCGTCTTCCACGTGCCCAAGGCTCACCAGGGCGAGGCCCTGCAGCGTCCGCGCGGTCATCTCGATGTCGAGCGCGTGGTGCGCTTCCGCCTGCTCGGCGGCTTCGGTGCTCAGCCGCAGGACAGCACGCGGATCGGTGTCGAGGTGAAACGAGGCCTCGATCAGTGGCAGCCACGCCTGCTCCGCCGACGGCGGCAGGCCCTCGATCAGCCGGCGCGCCCGCTGCAGCCAGCCGTTGGCCACCGCGTTGGCGCCTCGCATCGCGCCGTAGTCCCACGCGAGGAAGCCGGCCACACGCGCGGCCTCGACCGTCTCACCGCGCTCCCGGCGCAGGACGTACGCCCGCTCGCGAGCCGCGATCGCCGCGTCCACGTCGTCCAGCCACCAATCCGCCACCGCGAGACCCTCCAGCGCCTCCGCGGTCTCCCCGGCCGCGAGCGCCTGCGCATACAGCTCGCGAGCATCCGCCCACGCCCGCCGGCCCAACGCCCTTCCTGCGGATGCCAGCACCTCCGCCACATCGATGGAGGAATCCGTGCTCGCCATGGCTGAGACCAGCTTCTCACACCCGCCGGAGCCGAATTTGCCGTCGGGATACTCGGCATCAGCCTCGTCCCGCTCGGATACGCCTTCGAGCATCAGTCGAAGCTCAACTCGGAGAAGGCGCTCGAGCGCTCGCTGCAGCAGGCATCCGATCAGGAGTCCGCCGCCCTCGAGAACTACTTCGACCGCGCGCGCTCGGTCACCCTCATCGCGGCCAACAACCCGGCGTTCAGCGAGTTCTATTCGCTTCCCGGCACGCACGCCCAGCGTGTCCGCTCCACCAGCACGGTGGTGAACCAGGTGAACGGCGCGCTCGGCTACCTCGAGCATCTGTTCCCGGGCATCATCAGCGAGGCCTGCTTCATCGACCGCTCAGGTCCCGAGGACGCGCGCATGGTGAAGGGCAAGCGCGCGCCGGTTAGCGACCTCTCGCCCGATGAGTCCGGCAACCCCTTCTTCAAGCCGACGTTCGCGCTCCAGCCCGGCCAGGTGTACCAGGCGAGCCCGTACCTCTCGCCCGACACGAACGAGTGGGTGATCTCCAACTCCACCCCGCTGGCGTCGCCGCGCGGGGCAGCCCTCGTGCACTTCGAGGTGTCGCTCGACAGCTTCCGTCAGGAGGCCGCGCGCAACAAGACGGTCGACATCGCCGCTGTGGACGCCAAGACCGGCCGTGTGGTGTTCGACAGCCGCTACCCGCTGAAGAACGGCGGCAAGCTCGGCAGGCCCGGAGACCATCGCTTCGTCTCGCTCGTGAAGCAGGCCAAGGCGTCAGGAGTCATGAAGGTCGGGGGCAAGCCGGCGGCCTTCACCCGTCTGCCGCGCATGGCCCACAACAAGAACGACTGGTATGTGGTGGCGACGCAGCACGCCGGCGCGCCGGCGCCCACCGCGGGCGGCTCGAGCAAGGGCATCCTCATCCTCGCGGCGCTGATGGCCCTGGCTGGACTCGGCTTTGTGGCCACGCTGATTCGCAAGCTCGTCCGCCGCATTCGCTCCTACGCGGATTTCGCGGAGCAGGTGACGGGCGGGGATCTGACGGTCCGTCTCGACGAGTCGGGCAGCGACGAGCTCACGGCGCTCGCGTCGAGCCTCAACCACATGGTCGAGGGCCTCGCGCAGATCTCCAGCGACGTGCGTGCGGGCGCCGAGCGCATCGGCGAGAGCACCACGGGCATCCTCGCCAGCGTCGAGCAGAACAGCCAGAGCGCCAACGAGCAGTCGGCGGCGGTCGCGCAGGTGACCACGGCGGTGGAGCAGGTGCGCGCGAACGCCGAGCAGTCCGCCCGCAAGGCGGAGGAGGTGGCTGACCAGGCGCGCCGCTCGATGGAAGCGTCCGGCGAGGGGGCCAGGGCCGTGGAGGCGATCGCCGGCGGCATGGCCGACATCAGCGTGAAGGTCAGCGAGATCGCGGACGACATCCGCGCGCTTTCGGAGCGTACGGAGCAGATCTCCGAGATCACGAGCACGGTGAACGAGCTCGCCGATCAGTCCTCGCTGCTCGCGCTGAACGCGGCCATCGAGGCGGCCAGGGCGGGTGAGCAGGGCAAGGGCTTCGCCGTCGTCGCCGACGAGGTGCGCAAGATGGCCGAGCAGTCCAAGCAGGCCACCGCGCAAGTGGAGGCGATCCTCTCGGACATCCAGGCGGCCACCGATGCCGCGGTGTCGAAGTCCGGCCAGGGCACAGAGGTGGTGAGAGTGGGGCACGAGCTCGCCGCTCAGGCGGGCGAGATCATCGCTCAGCTCGCCGAGACGATCGGCGCGGCGGCCACCGCTGCGGAGGAGATCACCTCCAGCGCAACCCAGCAGAGCGTCGGCATGGATCAGATCGCCCAGGCGATGAAGCAGACCGAGGTTGTCACGTCCAGCCTCGCGAGCGAGGCCGAGCAGTCGCGGGCCGTGGCCACGAGCCTCAACGAGGTGGCGCGCGAGCTCGACGAGCTCACGGGCCGCTACAAGCTCACGACCGAGTCTGTCTAGCCTGCCGCTCCCCGGGTAGCCGAGGCGTATGGCTACCACCAAACAACGTCAGGCCGCCCGCAGGAACGTGAAGAAGGCGCAGGCGGGCGCGCGCAGCAAGCAGACGCTCAAGAACCTGCCCAAGTCCACGCGTAGCGCACTTGGCAAGGAGGCGGCGGCGGTGAACCGCGGTGAGTCGCCCACGCGCAAGGAGCTCGAGGCGGAGGCGCGGCGGCTGAAGATCAGCGGCCGGTCGAAGATGGGGAAGGACGAGCTGAAGCGAGCCGTCGCCCGCGCGAAATAGCCCGACCTGGACCATATGTTCCGTGCTCCTCACGGAAAATATGGTCCACGTCCGCTTAGTTCATCGTGCGGCCGCCGTTCACCAGCAGCGTCTGGCCGGTGACGAAGGCGCTTGCGTCTGAGATGAGGAACTCCACGGTGCCGAAGAGGTCGTTCGGTGTGCCCACGCGGCCGAGTGGAGTGCGGCTCGCGTCGTAGCCGTCGGGCGCCATCGTGGTTGACGCCTCGGTGGGGATGTAGCCGGGGGCGATGGCGTTCACCCTCATCCCCTCGGGACCCAGCTCGCGAGCCATCACACGGGTGAGGGAGATCACGGCTCCCTTCGACGCAACGTAGTGCGCGAGCCCCGGGGAGCCCGAGTACGCGGTTTCCGAGGACACGTTCACGATCGAAGCGGCGCCGGATTCGCGGAGCAGCGGCAGCACGGCGCGCGTTACGAGCCAGGCGCCCTTCACGTTCACCGACATCACGCGGTCCCATTCCTCCGGTTCGATCTCCCAGAACGGCCGGCGGGCCAGGTCCACAACGGCCGCGTTGTTGACCAGTGCATCAAGCCCTCCGAGCTCCGCCGTTATTGCTTCGGTAAGGCCGTCGGGAGCAGTCACGTCAGCGCGGACGAGGGGGAACTCCACGTCCGCGTCGAGCAGATCGGCACCCGCAACCCGGAAGCCGGACCGGAGCAAATGCCTAGCGAGCTCGAGCCCCAACCCGCGGGCCGCGCCCGTGATCAGCACTCGCTTCACGCCGCGATGCCTTCGAGCGCCAGGTCCCTAGCGATCTCCTGGAAGCAGTTCCAGCTCGAGCCGCGGCCGATGCCCGGCCCCGAGTGCAGATTGGACGAGCAGTTGTAGAGGTTGTCGAGCAGCAGCTTGTAGCCGCCGATCCCGGCCACGGGGCGGAAGCGGCCGAGCTGCGAGGCGATGGTCGCGCCGGCCGAGTATCCGCCCTCGGCCATGTCCGGGCGCTCCCGCTCGATGTCAGCGGGTGTGTACACGCGCGACGCGATCACGTTGTCGCACGTCATGTTCGGCGCGTAGTGCGACCACTCGTGGAGCAGGTTCGCGATGAAGCGGCCCCTGATCTCCTTCCAGCGCTCGTCGCTGAAAAGGCGCCGCGGCGCCGTGAATTCCTCCACGCCCACGATGTGGCTGCCGCCGGGAGCGCGCGTGCCGTCCCACAGGCTGTCCACCGAGCAGAGCACGTACGGCTGGCTCGCGAACCCGTTCATGAAGATCTCGGGCTGGTAGCGCAGCGTCAGGTAGTCGAGGTCCTTCGGCCCCCAGTAGAGACGCGGCTGCTCCCCGACACCCGGGTTTCCGGCGTCCGCGCTGTACGCCGGCGCCTCGCCCAGCGCGAGGTTCGCCCAGAGCAGCTGGCCGCGGTCGTAGTTGATGTTCCGCAGCCGCCGCGTGAACTCCGGATCCACGGGCAGATCCCGCAGCAGACGCAGAACGGTCTGGGGGAGACCCAGCCCGCTGATCACCACATCGGCCGCGACGCTCGAGCCATCCGCGAGCACGACGCCGGAAGCCCGCCGGCCGTCCACCGCGATGCGGTCGATGTCGGCGTGATTCACGTACTCCACGCCCATCCGACGGCCCGCTGACATCAGCGCGTCCGTGATCGCCTGGCTGCCGCCCACCGCAATCGCGGCCGGCTCGAACGAAAGGGTCAAGGGCAGAACGTGGATAAGCCCCTGCAAGCCCGGCACGTCGTCCGGATAGCAGCCGGTGGAGGTGGTGGCCGCGCGCATGAAGAGGATGCGCATCTCCACGCTCTCGAAGAAGTCGAACGCGAGCTGGCGGAGCGTCATGAACTGGTGCACCGGCTCGATCCGCGAGCCGGGCACGTCGAGCAGCTCCTCGAGCGGATCCGGCGTGCCCCACGGCCGCGGCGGGCTGAAGCGGTGGCGGCGAAACGCCTGCTTCCAGTGCTTCTCGTAGGCCTCGAGCAGCACGAGGTACGTCTCCGCGTCGCGTGCCGAGAAGCGCCCGATCTGCTCGTAGGTACGCTGCACGTTCGCGTCGGAGCGCTCCACCCGGCCGGTGGCGGCGTCCACCACCGTTGCCGCCGAGTAGCCGATGAAGGACGAGCCGTCGTCGAAGATCATCCCCTCGTTCTGCTCGGGGAAGACGTAGCGGAGGCCCTCGGCCGCGAGGTCGAAGTCGCGGTAGGCGGGGTGGCCGTAGAAGCGCGTCCAGTGGCTGCAGTGATTCATGAGGAAGCCGGGCGCCGGCCCCTCGCTGGTCTGCGCGCCGCCGCCGAAGTGAACGCTCCGCTCGAACACGCCCACGCTCATCCCGGCGCGCGCCAGGTAGCACGCGACGATCGTGCTGTGGTGGCCGCCTCCGCAGACCACCGCGTCGAAGCGCGCGTCGCTCACCGCAGGATCGTGACGACGCCGGCGTCGCCGTCCACGCGGATCCGATCGCCGTTGGAGATGCGCGCAGTGGCGTTGCCGGTGCCCACCACGGCGGGCATCCCGTACTCGCGCGCGACGATGGCGGCGTGGGACATGATGCCGCCGATGTCCGACACCGCGGCGGCCACCTTGCCGAACACGGGAGTCCAGCTCGGAGAGGTCACCGGCGCCACCAGGATCTCGCCCTCCTCGAGGCTGCCGACGTCGCGCACGTCGCGTATCACGCGCGCGACGCCTTCAACCACCCCCGGAGAACCGGCGAAGCCGGTGAGCGATGCGCCGTCAGTGCCAGGCCCCGCGGCCCACTCTCGCACCCGCTCGGTCGTGATCCCCCAAAGCATGATCGTCATCGGCTCGGTGATCGCCTCGGGCACCGCGCCGAGCGCGGGCGGGGGAGACCAGCGCCGCATCGCCTCCATGATCTCCTTTCGGCGGGCCACGATCGGCGGCCAGTAGCCGGGCCCGCGTGCCTCGGAGCCGGCCGCCCACGCCAGCCGCAGGTCCACGAGCGCGTCCGAGATCTCGTGCCGCTGGAGATAGAAGATGTCGTCGGTCTCGGCGATGAACCCATGGCGCACCAACAGGTCGCCGAACTCGCGCACCTTGTTCCAGAACAGCGTGTGGTACCAGTGCTCGACGTAGAAGTTGTGGCTCTCCACGTACGGGAAGACCACGCGCGATAGGCCGAGGCTCTCATCGAAAGCGGCGCGCGTGGCGTCGTCCGGGAGCAGGTCGCGGTGTTCCGCCGCGAGGCGATCGCGCTCGGCAGACACCGCCTCGAGCGGCCGCGCGATGTCCTCGCCCGCCTCGAGCCGCTCGATGTACGAGCGCACGCCGCCGAGCGGGATCGCGGCGTCGTCGATCCAGGAACGGTGGTGGTGATAGAAGCCGTTGCCGTTCGAGTAGTTGAACCAGGGCACCTTCGTGCCGTCCCAATCCGCGAGCCAGTCGCGGCCTTCGGCGCTTCCAGATAGCGCCGCACGCAGCGCGTCCTCGTCGGCCGCCGCCTTCACGTGGGCCGCGATCCCCATGCCGATCGCCGTCCGCGCCAGCCGCTTGAGCTCCTCGTCCGGCCGGAACAGCACCACGTCGATGCCGGACACCATCTGCGCGATCGTCTGATCGGCGATGTCCGGGAACGCTTCCTTGCACAGCTGGTAGAAGGCGAGGTAGGCCGCGTAGCCGAGGTTGAGGAACTCGAAGTGGTACTGCCAGATGCGGTCGACGGACTCGAGCAGCCGGTTGTAGGCCACGAGCAGGGTGTGGGTTGAGCCGAGACCGCGCCCCTCTGTCACCACCGCGAGCTCCTCCTCGCGCGGCAGGTCCGGCACCTCGAGCGTGTCGATCTCCCGGATCGCCTCCTCGACCTTCGCCTGCCAGCGCCCGTAGAGCTCGTCCCAGTTCTGGAAGTAGTAGCCCGCGCGCTGCTGGAACTCCTCCGCCCGGCGGCCGATCTCGGCGTCGTCGGCCACGCCGTTGGGGCTCATGTAGACCCAGCCGTACAGCACGCGGTGGTCGATGCCGAGGGCGGGTGGCACGAGGAAGATGCGCGAGTTCGCCTGGCCGAGCGACATGTACGGCGAGTCCGCGGTGACGAAGTCGAACGGGAACATCGGCTCGGGGAAGTGCATGCCGTCGCGGAACCACCCGCGCTGCTCCTCGTTTGCGCGCCGCTCCTCGCTGAACAGCGCGTAGTACGGGAACATCGACTCCCAGCCCTCGCAGCCCGCGGGCTCCTCCACCTCGAACGGGCTTGGGAAGCGCGCGGCCGCCACCTCGGTATCTGCCATCTCCACCCTCCTCGTTGAGAGCCGAAGGTACGCGCCGCGCGGCGCTCAGTTCAAGTCCCAATCCTTTCTTCTGTGAAAGGCGGCGCCTATCATGGCGCTATGGAGCTGCGCCAGCTCTCCTCGTTCGTGGCCGTGGCCGAGGAGCTGCACTTCCGCCGCGCGGCCGAGCGGCTGCACCTCGCGCAGCCGAGCGTGAGCCAGCAGATCCGCACGCTCGAGGCGGAGCTTGGCGTGCAGCTCTTCCACCGCAACCGTCGCGGCGCCACGCTCACGGCCGCCGGTGAGGCGCTGCTTCCCGAGGCGCGCGAGCTGCTCAGCCGGGCGGACGAGGCGGCGGCCGTCGCGCGTGCCACCGGCAGCGGTGAGCGCGGCCGCCTGAGGCTCAGCCTCACCCGCTCGCTCACCGGCGGAGTTGCGGGCGCGATCGTGGGGGAGTACCGCGCGCGCTATCCGGACGTTCACCTCCACCTCACGGTCGGCAACACGATGCTCCACATGGAGCAGCTTCTCGCGGGGGACATCGACGTGGGCTTCGTGCGGCCGCCGCTCGAGGTCGACGGGCTCGAGGAGCTCGTGCTCGGACGCGAGCCGCTGGTGTGCGTGCTACCGAAGGGGCATCCGCTCGCGAGGCGCAACCGCGTGCGCACGCGCGACCTGCGCGGGCTGCCGCTCGTGTGGTGGCCCGAGGAGCACGGGCCCGGGGCGTGGCGCGAGGTGCGCCGCGAGGTGATGGGCGAGCCGCCGTGGCCGCCGATTGACCGCGTGGAGCCGGAGGAGGAGCGCATCGTCTCGGCCGTGGCCGAGGGCGCGGGCATCTCCTTCATCATGCTCGAGCGCTCGAAGAGCCTGCGGATCCCGGGCGCCGTGTACCGTCGCTTCGCGCAGCCCGAGCCCACGATGGGCATCGCAATCGCCTGGCGGCGCGATGATCCGCTCCCCACCGTCGTGCGGCTCCGCGAGCTTGCCGCCGAGGTGGCGGGTCAGACCTTTTCGAGCCCCACGTAGTTCTCGGCGAGCGTCTTGGCCGCGGCCTCGGACGACGTCACGTAGTCGAGCTGCGCGAGCTGGAGGCGATGCTCGAAGTCGTCGGCATCGCCGATCAGGTGGAGCATGGAGGTCATCCACCAGGAGAAGTGCTGCACGCGCCAGACCCGCCGCAGGCACGTGCCGGAGTAGGCCTCGAGCAGCGAGCCGTCTCCGTCGCCGAACCACTTGGTGAGTGCCTCCGCAAGGACCTTCACGTCGTGCACCGCGAGGTTGAGTCCCTTCGCGCCGGTGGGCGGAACGATGTGCGCGGCGTCGCCGGCCAGGTAGAGGCGGCCGTGCTGCATCGGCTCGGCCACGAAGCTGCGCATCGGCGTGATGCCCTTGTCGACGATCGGGCCTTCCTTCAGCTCCCAGCCGTCGTCGGTCTCGAAGCGCCGGTGCATCTCCTCCCAGATCGCCTCATCCGACCAGCGCGCGATGTCGTCGTGCGGATCGCACTGGATGTACAGGCGCGAGAGCTCGGGTGAGCGGAGCGAGTGCAGCGCGAAGCCGCGCTCGTGGTTCGTGTAGATGAGCTCGTCCGTGGAGGGGGCCACCTGCGCCAGGATCCCGAGCCAGCCGAAGGGGTACTCGTGGTTGTGGATGGTGAGCACCTTCTCGATAGCCGGCCGGCAGACGCCATGGAAGCCGTCGCAGCCGGCGATCACGTCGCAGCGCAGCTCGTGCCGCTCGCCATCGTGCGCGAACTCGATCCGCGGCTCGTCGGACTCGAAGTCGTGCACGCTCACGTCCGACGCCTCGAAGTAGAGCTGCTGGCCGGCCGCGAGCCGCGCGTCGATCAGGTCCTTCACCACCTCCTGCTGCCCGTAGATCCAGATCGAGCGCCCGCCGGTGAGGTCGCTCATCGGGATGTGATGGCTCTGGCGCCGGAAGCGCAGGTAGATCCCGTGATGCACGATGCCCTCGCGGTGCATGCGCTCGCCGAGGCCCATCGAGTCGAGCAGGTCGGCGGTGCCCTGCTCCAGCACCCCTGCGCGCACACGCTGCGTGACGTACTCACGGTCGCGGGCCTCGAGGATCACGGACTCGATCCCCGCCCGGTCGAGGAGCTGTGCGAGCACGAGCCCGGCCGGCCCGGCGCCGACGATTCCCACCTGAGTCCGCATCGCCGCCATCCTAAGCCGCCGTCCAGCCTCCATCCAGCACGAGCTCTGTGCCCGTCACCCACTTGGACTCGTCGGAGGCGAGGTACAGCACGCCGTAGGCCACGTCCTCCGGGTCGCCGAGATTGCCGATCGGGTGGGCGTCCTGCAGCTCCGCGAGCGCCTTCTCCCGGTCGGGCTGCGCGTCGAGATACTCCTCGAGCAGCGGCCCCCAGGCGAAGGCCGGATGCACCGAGTTCACCCGCACACCGTTGCGCTGCCTGCCGCAATACAAGGCCGCGGATTTCGTGAGCAGCCGCACGCCGCCCTTGCTCGCGTTGTAGGCCGCCATCTCCGGGTGGGCGATGATGCCCTCCATCGAGGACATGTTCACGATCGAGCCGCCGCCGGATCGGGCGATCGCCGGAATCCCGTGCTTCACGCCCAGGAACACGCCGTCGAGGTTGATCGACTGGAGGTGGCGCCACTCCTCGAGCGTCGTATCCACCACGTTCTTCTGAAGCGCGATCCCGGCGTTGTTCACGAGGATGTGGAGCGCGCCGCGCGCCGACAGCACCTCGGCGATCACGCGCTGCCACTCGTCCTCTCTCGCCACATCGTGCTGGAGGAAGGAAGCGTTGCCGATCTGCTGTGCCACCGAGGCGCCCAGCTCCTCCTGGATGTCGCTGATCACGACGTGCGCGCCCTCGCGCGCGAGCAGCTCCGCAATGGCACGGCCGAGGCCCTGCGCGCCGCCCGTGACGAGGGCGATTTTGTTCGCTACGCGGTCCATTGGTCGCATAGCGTACCTGTCAAAGTGTTTGCCAATTTTCCCGAGCGGGTCTATCTTGCCCCGCGATGAACCTGCAGGGTCGAGTGGCGCTGGTCACCGGGGCGGCGCCGAGCATCGGACGGGCGGTGTGCCTCGCGCTCGCACGGGCGGGCGCGAGCGTGATCGCGATCGACCTCGACCGTGAAGCGCTCGACGAGACGGCCGCCGAGGTGGAGGCCGCGGGCGGGCGCGTGGAGACCGTGGCCGGCGATGCGAGCAGGGAGGCCACCTTCGAGTACGCGGTGGAACATGCGCTGCGTACCTTCGGGCGGATCGACATCCTCGTCAATCACGCGGCGGTGGAAGCTCCCTGCGCTGACTTCGGCGGCTGCCCGGTTGCCGAATTCGACCGGATGATGGCCGTGAACGTGCGCGGTACCTTCCTCGGACTCAAGCACGTGCTGCCGCGGCTCGTGGAGCAGCGCTCAGGAGCCATTGTGAACTTCTCCTCCGCTGCGGACGGCGACGAGGACGCGGCCGGCGGCCCCTATGCCGCAAGCCGGCAGGCCGTGCTCGGCCTCACCCGGGCGGCCGCGGTGGAGGCGGCGCCCGCGGGTGTGCGCGTGAACGCGATCTGCCTCGACGGCGGCGGGCACAGCGGCTGCCCGGACGAGGTGGCGGAGGTGGTCTGTTTCCTCGCCTCGCCGTGGACCAGCGCGAACGGCGCCGTGTGGTCGCTCGAGGCCGGCCAGCTGGTGTCCTAGCCGGCGTACGCGAACGTCGACTCGTATCCGCATCGCCCCTTCACCGAGAACTCCAGGGGGCCTGCCGCCACATCGATCGAGTCGCTGAGCAGCTCGCGTCCCTGCCGGTGATGGCCGGGGATGATGCAGGTGACGGGCTCCTGGTCCGCCACCGGCTCGCGAATCCGGACCTCGAAGTTCCCGCCTCCTCTGAACCAGCCGCGCCCTGGTGTGTGGTCGATCTCGATGTCGAGGGCCTCCACGCAGGCGAGGTGCGCCGGCTTGAAGACCCACGGGAACTGCTCGTGTGGGGTGCCGCCGAGCCGGCCGGTGAGGATGTCCGCCATCGCCTGGCGCTGGGGCTCGTCTCCGCGCGCGTCCACGAAGAGCGCGAAGGTCCACGGCGAGCCCGGCTCGTCGTCGTGGTAGCGGCTCACGAGAACCGCCCGCATCCCGGCGAGGTCCACGCCGTCCGCCTGCCCGTCTTCGACGATCCAGGAAAGGGCGCCGAGACATTCGCCGTACGTGGACCGTCCGCCGCTGCGGCCGCCGATCCTCCGGCAGGGGCAGATGGCTTCGCAGTTGCAGGCTTCGAGGTAGCTGCCGGAGATGTGCCAGCTCAGCGCATCATCTCCATCGCGTGCGAGGAGGGAATGGTCAGCCCGGGCACGCGCGCGGGAGCTGCCGCCACGCCAATCGCAAGGGCGACGAGAGTGGCCGCCACCACTCCGGTGGCCGCGCCGCGCCAGGGCAGCAGCTTCTCCACGGTGATGAGCACGCCGATCACGATCATCCACGGCACGCTCATCGCGCCGAGGGCGAAGAGGCCGGCCATCAGCAGCCAGCAGCAGCCGAGACACCAGCCGCCGTGCACGACGCCCATGCGGAGCGCCCCTCCCAGACCATCTCGCCACTCCGTCACGAGGAACCCAAATGGCGAACGGCAACGGCCGAGGCATGCGTACTTCGCCGGCGTGAACTCATAGATCGCGGCGGCGGCCAGCACGCCTGCCGCCGTCCAGCGCCCGGCGTTGTGCCAGGCGAAGAAGCCGCCGTCCAGGTCACGCCCGAGCTTGATGACCGCGTAGCCCAGCAGGCCGGCCGCGGTCCACACCAGCAGATAGCCAGCGACGAAGAAGGCGATGCCGCCGCGCCGGCGCCGCTGCAGCCTGGCGTACGTCAGAACCATCGGCGCGATCGACGGAAACATCATCGCCGCCATCATCACCAGCCACGTGGTCACGTAGAAGCCGAGCGCGCCGGGATCGGTGCCCGGCCCCGCATCCATTCCCGCCATCCGCGCGCCGGTGGACCACCAGGCGAGCGCCGCGAGGACGATCAGGGCGCCCACGATTGCGAGCTGCCAGCGTAAGAGCAGCTGCCCGGCCGAGCGGGCACCCGGCGCCGCTACTGCGAGCCCGCCCACCTCCGCTAGCCCGACCAGGCGAAGGGAGCGGAGAAGCCCGACTTCCCGCCGCCGCCCGCGTCCACGCCGAACACACTGAGTCCGGACGCGTCGCTCGCCTTGCCCACCGTGAGGGTCGAGCCGGCCGGGTGGAAGATGTTCGCGAGCTGCGCCGCCTGGCCGGTCTCCGAGCCGAACGACACCACGTCGTCCACCTCGAGCTGCCCCCTGTCCCCGACGGTGAGCCTGTGGTGGCCGCCCTCCGAGGAGAACTCGAGCGGCACCCGCTCCACCCCCAGCGGCTCGCTCACCAGCGGACCGAGCGCCTCCATGGGACCTCCGAGCTGTCCGCTGAACACGGCGCCCAGCTTCTCCGCCTGCTCGTCGGACGCGGCATCGTCCATCAGCACGCCCAGCCGCCAGTTGCCCTCGTGCATGTACTTGCCGGACTCGGCGACCGCCGCCACGGTGAGGCCGCTCACGTCCACGCCGTCGACCTCACCCGAGTCGATGTGGAACACGAGCGCGGCCCGGCAGTAGTCGTTGTCGGCCCCCAGCGCGAGGGAAGCGGTGCACGGACACACCACCTCGCACGAGCAGTTCTCGAAATAGCGTCCCTCGATGCTCCACGCCATTGCCTTCTCCTCACTCGAGTGTGCGTCGATTCTCGTCCGCTCGGAGCGGGCGAGTCAAGCTTTCTCCCGGCCTCGCTGGTACGGTCGCTCAATGGCCAAGGCAACTCGCGCGGGCGCCGTGGCGGCGCCGGGCCGGCCGACGAGGGAACCCACCATCAGCTACGTGATGGGCAGGCTCGAGCTCGCCCTCCGGCGCAACCTGTCGGAGGGGCTCGCCTCGGTGGGAGTCACGTTGCCGCAGTACACCGCGCTGTCGGTTCTGCGCGACCGCGGCGCGCTCTCCAACGCGCAGCTCGCGCGCCGCGTGCTGATCACCCCGCAGTCCACGATCAAGGTGATCGCCGCGCTTGAGGCCAAGGGTCTCATCACGCGGGTGCCGGACCCTGACCACGGCCGGATCCTGCGCACGCTGCTCACGCCGAATGGCCAGGACGTGCTCGACGCGTGCGATCGCGTGGCCGCCCAGGTGGAGGCGAAGATGCTGGAGGAGCTCTCGCCTGCCGAGCGCGATGCGCTCAATGCCGGCCTGAAGAGCTGCGTGCGCAGCCTGGGCGCCGGTTTCTAGGCCACTAGCCCTGCCCGGCCACCTGGCGATCACGCCCGGCGGCCACGCCGAAAACAAGCTCCGGCACCATCAGCACGAGCAGGAACACGAGCGGCCAGGTCCAGCTCCCGGTGGCTTGGTGCAGGGCGCCCATGATGATCGGGCCCACCGCGGCGAGCGAGTAGCCGATGCTCTGCGACATGCTCGACAGCTCAGCCGACTGTGCCTGGCTGCGCGTGCGCAGCACGAAGTAGAGGAACGACAGCGAGAGGGTGGCCGCCTGGGAGATCCCCAGGAACACCGTCCACACGATCGCGGCGCTCCCCGGGGACACCACCAGGCCGGCCACGCCAAGAGCGAGGCAGAGCACCGACACCACCGCGAGCGCCCGCTGGTCGCGCATCCGGGCCGCAATCACCGGCACCGCGAAGGACACCGGGATCCCGAGCAGCGTGAACAGCGACAGGTACGCGCCGGCCGTGCCCTTCGACATTCCGTTGTCCCGGAGGATCGACGGCAGCCAGGACAGCAGGCTGTAGAACATCAGCGACTGCACGCCCATGAAGAGGGCGACCTCCCACGCGAGGCGGTCGCGCAGAAGGCCGGACGACTCGTGGCGCGTCCGCACCCGGCGGTCCGCCACGGCGGTGGGGTGGCGCGCGAACGGCACCCAGATCGCCGCCGCCACAAGCGCCGGCAGCGCCCACACCGCGAGCGCCGGCCGCCAGCCGTGGCCGATGGCGTTCTCGATGGGCACCGTCAGCCCCGCGGCGAGTCCCGCGCTCGTGCCGATCGCCATCGTGTAGACACCCGTCATGAAGCCGGCGCGCTCGTGGAAGTCGCGCTTCACGAGGCTCGGCACCAGCACGTTGCCGAGCGCGATGCCGATGCCCGCGATCGTGGTGCCGATGTAGAGCGCCGCGACGCCCGGAATCACGCGCACGACGATGCCGGCGGCCATCGCCAGACCCACGAGCACGAGCGGCAGCTCGTGGCCGAGCCGCCGCGAGAGCCGCGGGACGAACGTCGCCCCGAACGCCATGCACACCACGGGCAGCGTGGTGAGCGCCCCGGCCGCGGTGCCCGACAGCGGCACGGAGCTGCGGAGCTCGTCGAGCAGCGGCGGCACGCTCGCCACCGCCATGCGCAGGTTGAGCGCGGTGGCGAGCACCGCGAGCACGAGCGGCCACTCCCGTCGCCCCTCGCGAGCGGCCGCCGCGCCTGTCTGAGCCGCGGTCTGGCTCAGATCGGGTAGTCCCGCGCCAGCTCTTGAACCGTGATCCAGCGGAGCTCGGTGAACTCCTCGAGCGCGGCGCGGCCCCCGAAGCGTCCGAAGCCGCTCGCCTTAACGCCGCCGAACGGCATCTGCGGCTCATCGTGCACGGTGGTGTCGTTCACATGGCAGATGCCGCTCTCGATGCGCTGGGCGATCTCGAGCGCGGCCGGTACGTCGTTCCCAAAGACCGCGGCCGAGAGCCCGTATTCGGTGTCGTTCGCCATCTCCACCGCCTGATCCGGGCTGTCGGCCGCCATCACGGCGAGCACCGGCCCGAACGACTCTTCGCTGTAGAGCCGCATCTCGGGCGTCACGCCCTTCACCACGGTGGGCGGGAAGCACGCGCCCTCCGGCGCGCCACCGGAGAGGATCTGCGCGCCCTTCGACGCTGCGTCCGCCACCAGCTCGTTCACGCGCTCCATCGCCGCCTTGTTGATCAGGGGCCCGATCACCGTGTCCGGCTCGCGAGGGTCGCCCACCTTCATGCCGCTCGCGCGCTCGGCGAGCTTCTCCGAGAAGGAGTCCACGAGCGACCTGTCCACGATCGCCCGCTCGGTGGACATGCAGATCTGGCCCTGGTGGAAGAAGGCGCCGAAGTTGGCGGCCTTCACGGCCTGGTCCACGTCCGCGTCGGGCAGCACGACCATCGGCGCCTTGCCGCCGAGCTCGAGCAGCACGCGCTTCAGGTGCTTGCCCGCCTTCTCGGCGATGATGCGGCCGACCTTCGTCGAGCCCGTGAAGTTGATGCGGCGCGTGAGCGGGTGGGCGATGAGCTCGTCGACAACGTCGGCGGCGTCGGCCGGGTCGTTCGTGATCAGGTTGATAACGCCGTCGGGAAGGCCGGCGTCAACGAGCGCGTTCACCACGGCGGCGTGCGTGCGCGGGCACTCCTCGGAGGCCTTGAGCACCACGGTGTTGGCGAACGCGATCGGCGTGGCCACGGCGCGGGTGGAGAGGATCACGGGCGCGTTCCACGGCGCGATCGCCACCACCACTCCCGCGGGCGCGCGTACGCCCATCGCGAGCTTGCCGGGCACGTCGGAGGGGATCACCTCGCCCACGAGCCCGTACGCCTGCGCGCCGGCCTCGCGCAGCATGCCGGAGGCGAGCTGCACGTTGAACATGCCCCAGCCGAACGTGGCTCCGGTTTCCTCGGTGACTGTGCGCGCGATGTCCTCCGCGCGGCTCTGAAGGATGTCGGCCGCCTTCAGCAGGATCTCGCGGCGCATCGCGGGCGCGCTGCGCGACCACTCGCCGAAGGCTTCGTGCGCGGCCTCAATGGCGGCGCGGGCATCCTCGCGTTTCGCCGCGGCGGCCATTCCCACCGGCTCGCCGGTGAAGGGAAAAGTCTTCTCGTACGTCGCGCCCGCGGCGGCGCCGGTCCAGCGCCCTCCGATCAGAAGCTCCTGCTGGGCAAGCTCCACGGTGGCCATAAGCGCTCCTCTCCAAGTCGAGTTCGCAATGCGGACAACAATCCGCCACTCGCACCAGGAGTCTACGCCCTGGCCAGAGTGGCGTGAGCGGTGCCGCGCAGGTCCTCTTCGATCGCGGCGGCGGCCTCGAGAGCATGCGGCAGGAACTCCCGCCGCAGCGCCGACATCGACGCGCGGCTGGCGTGTACGGACACGTTCAGCGCCGCCGTCACGTCACCTGAAGCGCCTCGGATCGGCACCGCGGCCGAGCGCAGCCCCTCCTCGAGCTCCTGATCGACCATCGCGTAGCCGGTCTTCCGGGTGGACATCAGCGCCTCGCGCAGCGCGGCGCTGTTCTTCACCGTATGCGACGTGAGCGGGCGCACCTCGATGCGCGACAACCGCTCGTCAAGTGCCTCGTCAGCGAGCCCGGCAAGCAGCACGCGGCCCATCGACGTGGCGTAGGCCGGCAGCCGTGTGCCCACCGCGAGCGTGATGCTCATGATGCGGCGCGTGGGCACCCGCACCACGTAGACCACGTCGGTGTCGTCCAGCACCGAGACCGACGAGGACTCGTTCACCTTCGCCACGAGCGCCTCCATGTGCGGCTGCGCCACCTCCGGGAGGCTCAGGCTCGAGAGGTACGCGTAGCCGAGGTCGAGCACGCGAGGGCGGAGCGAGAAGCGGCCGTCCGCGAAGTGCACGTAGCCCAGCTTCACGAGCGTGAGCAGGAAGCGGCGCGCCGCCGCGCGAGTGAGCCCGGTGGCGCGCGCCACGTCGCTCAGCCCGAGCTCGCGATGCTCGGCGTCGAAGGCGCGGATCACCGCCAGGCCCCGCTCGAGGGACTGCACGAAGTCGGAGTTGCGAGGCCGTTCCTCAGTCATTCCCCTCCGAACCGCGGCGCTGAAATGCACAGCGGTTCGGTATGCGAACGCTACCTGAGGCCGGGCGGTGGCGGCGCGCCTCATTGCCAGGCACCAACGGCAGCAATGAGGGTGGAGCTCACGCGCTTCACGTTCTTCACGCTATGCGTGGAAAACGTGAAGAGCGTTGCTTGCAGGCGGATCCGATTCCCCACGACCGGCGGCCCGCCCATACACTGGACGCCGCTCATGCCCCCGCGCGCCCAACAGCCGCGCCGCAGGATTCCGCCGCGGACCGACTCCTCGCGGCACGTGGCCACCGAGATACGCCGCTACGTGGACCGCAAGGGGCTCAAGCCCGGCGACCGGATCGGCACCGAGCAGGAGCTCGCCTCGCAGTTCGGCGTGAGCCGGCCGACGCTGCGCGAGGGCCTGCGGCTGCTCGCGGGCAACCACCTCATCCGCTCGACCCAGGGCCGCGGCGGCGGGATCTTCGTGGCCAGCACGCCGAACGAGGGCATCGGCCGCAACATCAGCGACTCGATCGCGGCGATGATCTCCACCGAGAGCGTGTCGTTCTGCGAGCTGCTCGAGGCTCGGATCGTGCTCGAGGTGCCGATAGCCGGCCTTGCCGCTGCCGCGGCCACTGAGGACACGGCCAACACGCTGGACGACTGCATCGCCCGCGCAAGCAAGGCCGAGCCGGGCGACAGGGTGTTCAACGCGGCCGACACGTCCTTCCACGAGACGCTCGCCAAGGCAACGGGCAACGACCTGCTCATGGCGTTCATGCGCTGGGTGCTCGACGTTCTGCAGCCGTCCCTCATCAAGCACGTGGGCGCGCGCACGAGCAAGCGCAGCATCCTGGCGCAGCATCGCGCGATCGCGACCGCCGTGCGAGCCAACGACGTGGCGGGAGCCGAACTCGCCATGCGCAAGCACCTGGACTACCTCGTGGAGGTGCTCAGGAGGTACGAGGCCGGCGCCCGCTGACGCGCCAGACCGTGCGCTAAGGTGCGCGATGTGACCGTTCGTTCATATCGCGAACCGAATTAGGGCCATGGCCGAACTGCTCTCACTCCAGGATGCGGTCGCGAACGTGATTCACGATGGCGACTCGGTGGCGTTCGAGGGCTTCACCCACCTGATCCCGTTCGCGGCCGCGCACGAGGTGATCCGGCAGCGCCGCCGCGACCTCACCGTGATCCGCCTCACGCCCGACGTGATCTTCGACCAGCTGATCGGCGCCGGCTGCGTACGCAAGCTGGTGTTCTCGTGGGGCGGCAACCCCGGCGTCGGTTCGCTTCACCGCTTCCGCGACGCGGTGGAGAACGACTGGCCGGCGCCGCTCGAGCTGGAGGAGCACAGCCACGCGGGCATGGCGAACCGCTTCGCCGCCGGCGCGTCGAACCTGCCGTTCGCCGTGATGCGCGGCTACACCGGCACCGACCTACCGGCGCGCACGCCGTCGATCAAGCCAATCGAGTGCCCGTTCACCGGCGAGAAGCTCACTGCGGTGTCCGCCGTGAATCCGGACGTCGGCGTGATCCACGCCCAGCGCGCGGACCGCGACGGCAACGTCCAGCTCTGGGGAATCGTGGGCGTGCAGAAGGAGACCGTGCTGGCCTCCACGCGCTCGCTCGTGACGGTCGAGGAGATCGTTGACGAGCTCGAGCCCCTGCCGGGCGCGATCGTGCTGCCACATTGGACCGTTACCTGCGTGGCCGTGGCGCCACGTGGCGCTCACCCGTCATACGCGCAGGGCTACTACGACCGCGACAACGAGGCCTACCGTGCCTGGGACCCGATCGCGCGCGACAGAGAGAAGTTCGAAGCGTGGCTAGAGGAAGAGATCTATGGGGCAGTTCAGTCCTGATGACTTCATGACAGTCGCGGCCGCCCGCGCGCTGCGGGACGGCGTGACCCTCTTCGTCGGCATCGGCCTGCCGTCGACCGCGGCCAACCTCGCCCGGCGCACGCACGCGCCGAACATGGTCCTGATCTACGAGTCCGGTTGCATCGGGTCGAAGCCGAGCACCCTGCCGCTCTCGATCGGCGACGGCGAGCTGGCCGTCACGGCCGACTCGGTGGTGAGCGTGGCCGAGATCTTCAACTACTGGCTGCAGCCCGGACGCATCGAGGTGGGCTTCCTCGGCGCCGCGCAGATCGACCGCTACGCCAACATCAACACCACCGTGATCGGCGGCGACTACGACAAGCCGAAGGTGCGGCTGCCCGGCGCGGGCGGCGCGCCCGAGATCGCGGCGCTGTGCGGCGAGGTGATCGTGATCGTGCGCCAGAACCCGCGCACGTTCCGCGAGAAGGTGGACTTCGTCACCTCGGTCGGGTACGGCAGCGGTGCGGGCTCGCGCGAGAAGCTCGGGCTGCGCGGCAGAGGACCGGTCAAGGTGATCACGGACCTGGGCGTGCTCGAACCGGACCCGGAGACCTGCGAGCTGACCATGACGCAGCTCCACGAGGGCGTGGACATCGAGCAGGCGCACGAGGCCACCGGCTGGGACCTGAAGGTGGCCGACGAGCTCATCACCACGGAGCCGCCGAGCGAAGAGGAGCTCAGCGCCCTGCGCGACCTGCTCGAGACGCAGAAGGTTGCTCATGGTTAACGGCAGCTACGTGCTCGATGCGATTCGCACGCCCATCGGCCGCCACGGCGGAGCGCTCAGCGGCGTGCGCCCGGACGACCTCGCCGCGCACGTGGTGAAGAAGCTCGTGGAGCGCAGCCCCAAGCTCGATCCCGCGGACATCGAGGACGTGTACATGGGGGACGCGAACCAGGCGGGGGAGGACAACCGCGACGTCGCGCGCATGGCCGTGCTCCTCGCCGGCCTGCCCACGAGCGTGCCGGGGGCGACGGTCAACCGCCTCTGCGGCTCGGGCCTCGAGGCGGCGATCGACGCGAGCCGCGCGGTGTCCGTTGGCGACAGCTCACTGCTGATCGCCGGCGGCGTGGAGTCGATGAGCCGCGCCCCGTGGGTTCTGCTCAAGCCCGAGAAGCCGCTTCCGCGGGGTCACGAGACGCTTCACTCCACCACGCTCGGCTGGCGCATGGTCAACCCGGAGATGCCAGAGCAGTGGACGGTGGCTCTCGGCGAGGGCGCCGAGATCCTGGCGGAGCGCTTCGAGATCTCGCGCGAGGAGCAGGACGAGTTCGCGCTGAAGAGCCATCAGCGCGCCGCCGCCGCGTGGGACGCCGGCGTGTACGAGGACGAGATCGTCCCGCCTCCGGACGGCGTGGAGCTCGAGCGCGACGAGGGCATCCGCGCAGACACATCGCTCGAGAAGCTCGGCAAGCTCAGGCCCGTCTTCCGCAAGGACGGCACCGTGACGGCCGGCAACTCCTCGCCGCTCAACGACGGCGCGGCCGCGCTCTTCATCGGCGACGAGAAGGGCGCCGAGAAACTTGGGCGCGACCCGCTCGCACGGATCGTGTCGCGCGCGTCGCACGGCGTCGAGCCGCACCTGTTCGGCATCGGCCCGGTGGAGGCGGCGAACAAGGCGCTCGAGAAGGCAGGGATCGGCTGGGGCGACATCGACGTGGTGGAGCTGAACGAGGCCTTCGCCGCGCAGTCGCTCGCGTGCCTCGCCGAGTGGCGGGAGCTGGACCCCGAGATCGTGAACGTGAACGGCGGCGCCATCGCCATCGGGCATCCGCTCGGCTGCTCGGGCGCGCGCATCCTCGGCTCGCTGGCCCATGAGCTGAAGAGGCGCGGCGGAGGCTACGGCCTCGCGGCGATCTGCATAGGCGTCGGACAGGGACTCGCAGTCGTACTGGAGGCGGCATGACCGAACAGCAGACAGAGAGCGGGATCGTTCTCCCCTCATACACGCGCGAGAACGCGGACATCGATCCGCCGCTCGACTACCCCGGCTACCGGAGCACCGAGTTCCGCCACCCGAAGAACCCGCTCGTGCTCCTGCCTCACATGCTCACGGAGGTCACGGGCCCTGTGCTGGGCGAGAGCCGCCTCGGCCCGCTCGACTACGACCTCACGCGCCAGCACGAGGAGATGCCGATCGGGCAGCGCATCCAGGTGTCGGGCCGCGTGCTCGACTCAGATGGCCGCCCGGTGCCGAACACGCTCGTGGAGTGCTGGCAGGCCAACGCGTCCGGCCGCTACCGCCACCACGTCGACGACTGGCCGGCGCCGCTCGACCCGAACTTCGACGGTGTGGGCCGCTGCTTCACGGACTCCGAGGGCAACTACCGCTTCGTCACGATCAAGCCGGGCGCGTATCCGTGGAAGAACCACCACAACGCCTGGCGGCCGGCCCACATCCACTTCTCGCTGTTCGGCCATGCGTTCACTCAGCGGCTCGTCACGCAGATGTACTTCCCGGACGATCCGCTCTTCTCCGAGGACCCGATCTTCAACTCGGTGCCCGACCCGAAGGTGCGCGAGCGGATGGTCTCCCGCTTCGACTGGGACACCACTGAGGACCACTGGCAGCTCGGCTACAAGTGGGACATCGTGCTGCGCGGACCCGACTCCGTGGTGTTCGAGGAGCCCCACGCATGAGCAAGCTCGGAGTGACTCCCTCGCAGACGGTCGGGCCGTATTTCGCGATCGGCCTCACCTGGGACGACGGTGCCGACGTGGTGCCGCAGGGCACGGACGGCGCCTTCTGGATCCGCGGCCGGGTGACCGACGGCAACGGCGCCCCCATCCCGGATGCGGTGGTGGAGACGTGGCAGGCGGACCGCGACGGCCGCTTCGCCCACCCGGACGACCCGCGCGGCGCGGTGGACTGGGGCGTCTTCCGCGGGCTGGGCCGCAGCGGCACGGATGATGACGGCCGCTACGGGATCTACACGATCAAACCGGGCAGGGTTCCCGGACAGAACGGCACGACGCAGGCGCCGCACATCGACGTGACCGTGATGGCGCGCGGCATGCTCAAGCGGCTCGTCACCCGCATCTATTTCCCCGAGGAGGAAGCCGCAAATGCGGCGGACCCGGTGCTGTCGTCACTCCCGGCGACCGCCGCGTCTGAGACGCTGATGGCCATCAAGTCCGACGACGGCTACAGCTTCGACATCCACCTCCAAGGGGAAAACGAAACTGTCTTCTTCGATTTATAGCGGTCTCTTCTCGCGCGGCCGTGTAGCCGCGGAAGTGGACGACCGCGCCTGGCTGCAGGCGATGCTCGACTTCGAGGCGGCGCTGGCGCGCGCCGTGGCGCCTTCTGGCGCGGCAGATGCGATCGCCGCCGCGTGCGTGGCGGACCGCTTCGACCTCGAGGACCTCGGCATCTCCACAGCCGATTACGGCACCCCGGTGCCGGGTCTGCTGAAGCAGCTGCGGGCAAGGCTGCCGGAGGACGCCGCCGCCCACGTGCACCGCGGCGCCACGAGCCAGGACGTGGTGGACAGTGCGGCGATGCTCGTGTCCAAGCGCGCGCTTGGACCGCTACTCGAGGATCTGGGCGGCGCCGCCGACGGTTGCGCGGTCCTGGCGGAGCGCTATCGCCACGCGCCAATGGCCGGCCGCACCCTCCTGCAGCAGGCCGCGCCGGTGACGTTCGGGCTCAGGGCGGCGGGCTGGCTCAGCGGCCTCGACGAGGTGCGGGGAGCGCTTGCCGGTGTACGGGCGGGCCTGACTGTGCAGCTCGGCGGCGCGGTGGGAACGCTGGCGGCGCTTGGTGACGACGGCCTGAGAGCGGTGGCCGAGGTGGCACGCGCCCTCGAGCTGGCCGAGCCGACGCTTCCGTGGCACACCATCCGCACCCAGCCGGCGCGGCTGGCGTGCGCGCTCGGCGCGGCCGCGGGCGTGATGGGCAAGATCGCGCTGGACATCGAGCTGCTCGCGCAGACCGAGGTGGGGGAGGTGGCCGAGGCTGGGGCCGCCGGTCGCGGCGGCTCGTCCACGCTGCCGCACAAGCGCAACCCCGTTGGCGCTGTTGCCGTGCGCGCGTGCGCGGCTCGAGTGCCGGGCCTGGTGGCGACCATGCTGGCGTCGATGGCGCAGGAGCACGAACGCGCGGCCGGCGCATGGCAGGCCGAATCGGAGACGCTGTCCGACCTGCTGCGCCTGACCGGCTCCGCCGCCGCGACGCTGCGCGAGCTGCTCGAAGGACTCGAGGTGGACACCGAGCGCATGCGCGCGAACCTGGACGTCACCGGCGGTCTGCTGATGACCGAGGGCGTGGTCACAGCTCTCACGCCGTCGCTCGGCCGCGCGAAGGCGCAGGAGCTCGTCGAGCACGCCGCCCGGAAGGTGATGGACGACGGCGTGGAGCTACGTGACGCCCTCCCGGAGCTAGACGACGCCGTGCTCGCGCCGGAGTCGTATCTGGGCGCAGCTTCCGACCTGATAGACCGCGCACTGGAAGCACACCGGTCATGAGTGTCGAGCTGAACCACCGCATCAACGGCCCTCACGATGCCCCTGTGGTGGTGCTGTCGAACTCGCTCGGCACGTCGATGGAAATGTGGGCCACACAGGTGCCAGCACTGTCCGTGGGCTTCCGCGTGCTGCGCTACGACCAGCGCGGCCACGGTGCGTCGTCTGTCCCGCCGGGCCCGTATGAGCTCGCCGATCTCGGGCACGACGTGCTCCACCTGCTCGACCTGAACGGCATCGAGCGCGCGCACTTCTGCGGAGTGTCGCTCGGCGGCGCCACCGGCATGTGGCTCGCCGCGAACGCGCCGGAGCGGATCGACCGGCTCGCCCTCATCTGCACGAGTCCCCGCTTCGGCGACCCGAGCATGTGGGTGGAGCGCGCGGCGGCTGTTCGCGAGCACGGCACCGCGGGGCTGGCGGAAGCGACGATGGAGCGCTGGTTCACCGACGATTTCCGCGAGAGCCAGCCGGGCGTGGTGGCGCGCTTCAAGGCAATGCTCGAGTCGCAGCCGGACGACGGCTACGCGGAGCTGTGCGGGGTGCTCGAGCGGCTCGACCTCCGCAATGACCTCCCGCGTATCGGGGCGCCCACGCTTGTCATCTCTGGAGCACAGGACCCGTCCACCCCGCCGGAGCAGCACGGCAGGCTGATCGCGGAGGCCATCCCGGGCGCCCGCTTCGAGGTGCTCGATCCCGCGGCGCACCTCGCCAATGTCGAGCGCGCGGACGTCGTCACCGACCTCATCCTCGATCACCTGGAGGCGAAGGACCAAGAATGAGCGACCGCGAGCAGGGAATGAAGGTGCGCCGCGAGGTGCTCGGCGACGAGCACGTGGACCGCGCCGTGGAGAACACCACCCCCTTCACCGAGCCCTTCCAGGACTTCATCACCCGCTACGCGTGGGGCGAGATCTGGTCCCGCCCCGGCCTCGACCGCAGGACCAGAAGCTGCATCACCCTCGCCGCCCTGGTGAGCCTCGGCGCGGAGAACGAGATCGGGATGCACGTGAAGGCGGCGATAACGAACGGCCTCACGCCAGACGAGATCGCCGAGGTGATCCTGCACACCGCGATATACGCGGGAGTACCGCGCGCCAACAGCGCTTTCGCTATCGCGAAGAAAGTGCTTGAGGGGTAGGGAGGCGGAGTAGGAAGGACGGTTGAGGGGGCCGCCTTCTTGCGGAGAAGGCGTTCCGTGCGTGCGCCGCTGCGTGAGGCGGCGCGCAGGGGTAGAGAGCTCCTTACTCCCTACCCCTGCTCCCAACTGCCGTTATGCGTGAACGACCGCGGCGTGTCCCTTGATCGCCTCGAGGTCCCGCCTCAGCGCGTCCACGTCGAACCCGTCCGGCGAGTGCTTCGCCGGCGTCCAGTCCTTCACGCTCAACAGCGCGTAGGCCTCGTCGCAGTAGGCGTCGAGGAACTCCCACGTCATCTGCTTCTCCTCGCCCCAGGTCACGCAGGTCACCCGGCGCGGGTTGTAGCCGGTGAGGATCACGGCGTGGCCGCCCCAGGAACCCGGCGCGCCCTGGCCGGTGGCACCGCCCGGCGGCACCGTCCAGGTGGTCTGCCGCTGCGCTGAGATCGGGAGCGCCACCCCGATGTAGGCGCCGCCGAACAGGTGGATCGCATCGCGGATGTGCTGGTGGTTCTTCGGCTCGAGCGACACGAAGGCGTCGAACTTGTGGCGACCGATTCCCTTCTTGCGCCAGTACTTGAGCACGTCGAGCTCCACGCACCCGTTGTCGTTCTCCTTCGTCACCGGGTCGTAGCCGCTCAGCTTCTCGTACGCCTTGAGCACGTCGGCGTCGCTGATCGTGAACTCGCGGCCGCTGTTCGAGGTCCAGTCCTGCACCATGTGCGCCGCCGCGGCACAGGTGCAGTCGCCGATCTCGTCGTTCAGCATCATCCCCCAGCTCTTGTCTGGGATCTTCTTCCCCCAGTCGCAGCTCGCGGGGGCCGGCGGCAGCTCGCTGGTGATGAGGTAGTCGGCAAGTTGAAGGGTGCGCGGGTCGTGACGGGCGCGCTGCTTGCCGAGAGGCATGCCGGAGTGGTCGATCATCAGATCGTCCTCCTTGTTGTGTGGGGCGATTGGCATGGTGAAGCTAACCCCTCCTAACGGGTGGATCAAGGGGCATGGCCGAACGTCCGAATGGGCGGTTAGCAACAC